>JAISIA010000063.1 GCA_031262295.1 Bacteroidales bacterium
AGTGAAGAAACAATAACTTTAAAACAAGATAAAGATATTGTAAAAGTAATAACAAAGACAAAATTACTTTCATTAGAATTATTTAATACAAAGGGACAAAGAGTAAATTATGTTGAAGGCAATGAAGTTCGTCTTCCTTCAAAGGGAGTATTCCTACTAACAATTACAACAGAAAAAGGAAAGACTCAAAAGAAAGTAATTAATCTTTAATAAAGATAAGGTAAGTAAGTAAGTAAATAATAAGAAGTATATAAATATTAAAAAGAATAAATAATATGAAAAATAATATAAAAAATATATTTTGTTTGGTAGTTTTAATAATAAGCGTAGCTATAACAAGCAATGCTTATTCAGCACCACAACCGCCAAATCATCCAACAACACATGGTATGGAAGGTGATCAACCAGCAGGAACAGCTCCAATAGGCACATCAACCCTATTACTTTTGTCATTAGGTGGAGCATATATGGGAGTAAAACTATATAAAAGCAAAAAGCAAGAAGAATAAGTTTCTTTACAAAATCATAAGATAAATAAGAAAGATTAATTTTATTTCATACAGACAGATTGAATCTTAATAGGGCGGCATTGTCGCCCTATTGTTTTTGTACTGATTTATACTTATAGCAATATAAACTTATATTTCATTATTAGAACTTAATTATAAATTATAATTATTACCTTTGCAATTAACTAATAGATGTTTTAACTATACAATCAAAAGAAAAATGGAACTCTGGAATAACGATGTTGAAATAAATTTTTTACAACAAGCATTAGAAAGTTTTGCCACAAAAGAACAATTGTTTTACAAACTAAATGATGAATATTATGTATATGTTCCAAAAGGAGAAAACTCATACAATCAAACTATGCAAAGTAGGAATTCATTAGTTGGACAATTTACTGAAAAATGGTGTAATCAACTTCTAAGTTCAATAGCAAAAGAATTTAATTTGTACGCTGTCAATGGTGTTATTTGTCAAGAGATAGGTTTAACCAAACAATCAAGAGCAGATTTATGCTTTTGTACAACTAATGATGTAGTGCAAAAAGCCGAAAACATAAAGTTATTGTTTGAAATAAAAATGAGTATTGTTTCAAACTATAAATATGTTAATAATGAAAAAATAGAATTTGTTGGAGATTATAAAACTCATAATGGAAATCCTTCTTTATTACGTTCAGATTCTATGTTAAAGGCAATAGGTAAATCAATTAATATACGTGTTGAGGGTATTTCTTCAAGGAAAATACCTATTGTTGTTTTAGGTAATTCTCCAATAACAAAAGGATATATAGACAAAGTAGATTATTTGCAAAAAGCTGGTATTGTACAAGGATTCTGGTCTTTAAATCCTACACCAACTAATATGGATTTTATAAAACAATCGCCCAATAAATCGTTTGATACTATCTATAATAAAAACCAATTATTAGACAAGTGCTCTCATCTGCTTAAAGAAGATCTAAATTTTTTCTCTTCAATGATGTCAAAACAAAGACTTGGAGAAATAATATTTTTAGCAAGCAAGGAAACATCGGATGAAAAAATTGCAGAAAAGTTTTTAACTTTGATTAATTAATGATATGAATAAGATAAAAGGAACATCAACGAGTGCTTTTGGAACTATTGGTAGGATAAATCACGATAGTAGTAAATTTTATAATTCAGAATTATATAAAAACTTAAATATTGATAAAATTATAAATAAGGATTGTAATGCTTTTCCTGTTGAATTGGAAAATAAATTCATATTAGGAAGTGCTGAAAATTTAGAAAAAATACCAGATAATTCTGTTCATTTAATGATAACTTCCCCTCCTTATAATGTGTCAAAGGAGTATGATGAGGACCTTTCTTTGAATGAATATCTAAAAATGTTAGAAAATTCTTTTAGAGAAACTTTTAGAGTTTTAGTTAATGGTGGTAGAGCATGTATAAATGTTGCTAATTTAGGAAGAAAACCATATATCCCCTTAACTGATTATATTTCTAAACTTATGATTGATATTGGATTTTCTATGAGAGGAGAAATAATATGGAATAAAGCTGCAAGTGCAAGTCCTTCTACTGCATGGGGAAGTTGGCTTAGTGCTTCCAATCCCACATTAAGAGATGTTCATGAATATATTTTGATTTTTTCAAAGGGAGATTTTTTTCGTAAAAAAGGGGATAAGGAAAACACAATTACAAAAGAACAATTTATTGAATGGACAAAATCTATATGGACAATGAAAGCAGAAAGTGCGAAAAGAATTGGTCATCCTGCTCCATTTCCACAAGAATTACCCTATCGCTTAATTCAACTTTATTCATTTAAGAATGATATTATCTTAGATCCTTTTATGGGTAGTGGGACAACAGGACTTGCTGCATTGAAATCTCAAAGAAAATTTATAGGATATGAAATCTCAGAAGAATATATTTCCCTTTCTAAAAAAAGAACTCAAGAATATATCTCAGAAAATTTATTAGATTTCTAAACTATTATCCTAATTCAATAGGGATAATCCGCAAAGGAAATTACAAAAAATAATCAATAATAAGAGGATTTATCCCTTTTCCCGTATTGTTTTTTACATAAATTACCATTATTTGTTTATATTATCATATA
>JAISIA010000066.1 GCA_031262295.1 Bacteroidales bacterium
GATTATGCATTAATAATTTCATAAAAATAAAACGCTGTTTTAATTTTCTAAAACGAAGAAATAATTTACTAAAACGAAGAAATAAAAAATTATTTCTTCGTTTTAGGCGACCTGAATTATAGATACATAAGAAGACTACCCTAAGTTCCGTAGGACAATTAAATGCCACTTGGTGGTTAATATATAAATTCTATATCTTTTATATCTAATTTTGAATCGGGAGCACCGTAGAATAAATCTCCATAAGCGGAAGAAGAAAATACTGCTATTATATTATCAACTCCCATATTATTGTCTGTGGAATATTGTTCTTCAACAGCAGTCTTATTATATGAAGAACCATTAAATGAAAATTTATAAAAAACTAATTCCCCTCTAACTCCACCAATATTCATATAAGGTTTTTCTATTAGAGTTTGGTTATCTGGTTTTCCATAAATAAAAGGTAGTTGCATTTCAACAAAGCCATCTTCACTATCAAACGAGCCTATTTCTTCTGATGTCCTTAACCAAGCTGTGGCAATGCGGTAATACTTTGAGGAATCGCTTTCTCTGTTTTGCAAAATAAAATATATTTCACAAGAATCCTTTGTTGGACGATTTTGAGCATCGGGATATATTATTGGTTGATTATCTCCATCCCTCATTATTTCCCCAGCTTTATATCTCATTTTAAACTTTACTCCCACTGGTTTTTTATAAAAAGGAGTACCAAAGTTTATCATCTTTCTTGGATTTGGGTCAGAACCTATAACAGGAAGATGATTTTGATCAAAGATAAACTTACCTGTAAAGAGAGCACCTGCAACTATTGCAGAGTGCATCATAGCTCCAAGACCATAAGTTTTTGTTTCCATAGATGCATAGAGAGGGTTTTCAACGCTTGGTTTTGGATTTACAGAGAAAAATCCTGTTAAAACATTTGCTCTTGCAGCACATTGCCAAGGAGAATATTGATTTTCTTCTCCAGGGAAATAGGCGTAAAGATTGCCTATCTTTATTTCTGCTCCATTTTCATCCTTTGCAATAGTCCATTTCTTCATATCGGAATAGGCTAATTGCAATGGAGCATCTTGATAAAAAACTTTTATCTTCCAAAGTTTTGTTGTTATTCCATCCTCTGCTATTATTCTAATAAAAACATCAGAAGAAAAATCTTTTATACTATTGTAATCCCTATCACTTTTTGCCAAAGGGGATATTTCAAAGCTATTTATTTTTAAATTATTTAAACTTAAAGAAATTGGAATACCAACTTCCACTAAGGAGGTATCTTCTTTTATTGTTATTTTATTAGAGATTTGTCCTGATATTTCAAAGGAAACTATGTCACATTTTGAAGATTCTTTATAGTATTTTTCATCAACGCAGGCAGAAAATACTATAGATAAAACTGATATTATTAGGATTATTTTTTTCATAATTAATGTTTATCTTTTATTTGTTCCGAAATAGTATGCAAAACCAAAATAAATATTGAGTATATTCAATTTTAAATCTATATCAAAGTTTGAATAACTTCCGCCCTTTTCTTCATCTTGTTCAATAAAAGAACGACCGTAATATATTACAATAGGGTTAAAAGCAAACTCAAAGGCGAATCCATCTTTTAAGAAGTACATAAGACCGGGAGATAGTCCTAAGGATATTTCATGAGTTGTTTTAAACATCTTTTTAATATCTTTTCCCCTATCATAGACATCACGTGTTAGGGAATTGATGTAGTTGTATGATATATTTGTTTCGTTGAATATGAAAAATCTTTTATTGTTTCCTATGGGAACATAATTCTTTACACCTGTTCCAAATTGAAATGTTGAAGTTGCTATATTTGTATTATAAATCTCTGCATCCAAAAGAAGGTTTAAGATTTTTGAAGAAAGGGTGTATTGTTCAGAAGAAAAACCATAATTAACTTTTGCACTCCAAGCAACATTATCTGCAATAAAGTATGCTCCTGAGACGGCAAAACTAACTCCAATATTCTTTATTTGTTCAATATCTATTGCTGTAAGGAGTCTATCGTTTGATACTTCTTTTTGAGATAAGCCAATTCTAAAAGATAAACCGCTAACTTTTTTGTGAAGGAAAGCATTTTTTTCAACCTTTATTGTATCCTCTTGGGCAAATACAGAAAAGGATATTGCAAAAAGAATAAAGACTAAAAGAAATATTTGTTTTCTCATATACATTATCATTAATTTTTCAATAAAATATTCTGCATACAAACCGCAGTTGTATGCTTTTTTTCTTTTTATTGCAAAGGTATAAAAATATATAAATACAAAGGGAATATTTTAAAATAAAAAAAAGAGGACAATAATTATATTGTCCTCTTAAATTACTTATTTTAATAAAATGGAATTTTTCTTATTTTATTTCAACCATTCTTACAAATTTTGCATCTCTTCCATTAGGAGCAACAATTTCTCCTGGGTCTGCAACTTTTAGATTCTTTTCGCTAACACCTTTTTTAATTAAGATATCATAAACGTTCTTTGCTCTATCATTAGCCAATTTTTGGTTTCTTGCTTTTGAACCTGTTGTTTTATCAGCATAACCTTTTATTGTATAAACGCTGTTAGAGTTCTTTATTTGTTCTGCAAAGTAGTTAAGATTTTCTTCATTCATATCATTTAATGTAGTCTTACCTATTTCAAAGAATACCTTTA
>JAISIA010000079.1 GCA_031262295.1 Bacteroidales bacterium
TTGGTTATTTTACGTAATTCCCCTTGCTGATTTTCCTTATTGAATTGCCTAAAAATAAAGGTTGGTTGCCAGACATCCGTTAGGACTAATAAAAGCCACTTGGTGGTCCGTTAGGACAATTAAATGCCCGTTGCGGGTTCGGTTGCCGACTTGCTGACTTTTGCTTATCATTGGACGTGAATATGGCAAGGAAATAGCATTAGAAAAAAGAAAAAAGCTACATTTTATCTGCTTTTTGTTTCCATTTCTTTGCCTCTTTCATATTTTTCTTTACCTCAATAGGGGTTTTATATATATCGTAGAGTAGAAGTGCGGCTTCTTTGTTGTCGTTATTTGCAGAACGTTCTAAGAATGTTATTGCCTTTGTTGCATCTTTCTCAACATCTTCTCCATAGAGATATGCCTTCCCAAGAATATATCCAATTTCATTATCATATTCCTTTGGAAGCGTCTCCATTTTTTCAAGAGCAAATCTTACATTTTTATCTGTACCTTCTCCATTATAGTACATCATTGCCAAATAGTAATCAGCCTCCTTTATGCCCAAAAGGCTTGCATTTGAAAAGTTGGCAAATGCTTTCTTATATTTTTGTTGGTCTTTATTTGCATTGTCCTTATAATCTATTATTCCTTCAACGAAATAAGCCAAAGGTATCTTATCTTTTAGAGGTTTTTCATTTAGCTTTTTTGCCTTTTCATAAGAGGGTTGTAAGCCTTGATCAATCACATAAAGGTATGCCAAAGCACAAGGAGAAATTGTATCTTTTTCCTCTATTGCTTTTTCATACCAATACTTTGCCTGAGCATGGTCTTTCTCAATAACTCTTCCGTCTTTATAATAATCCCCCATCTTTCTACAAGCCAAAGGTTCATTCCTTTCAGCACATACCCTATACCAAAGATAGGCTCTTGCATCGCTTTTCCTAACTCCTTCTCCTTTTTCTAATTTTTGTGCAACTATTCCTTGTGATAGGAAATGTCCTTTTTCTGCTGCTGTAAGGTAGTAGTTAAATGCTCTTCTAAGGTCTTGCTTTGTTGCAATACCCTTATCATACATCAAAGCTGTACGATAAATTGATTCTATATGATTTTGTTTTGCTGCTTTTTCAAACCAAGTTAGAGCTGTTGCTTTGTTTTGTAATCGTCCAACCCCTGAATAATATTCATCAGCCAAAAGATACATAGCTTGCAGGTTTCCGCTTTTTGCTTTTTGCTCTAAGTTTTGTGCATAAGAAAAAGGCATAAATGCCATAAATAGCAAAGAAGTTATTATCAATTTTTTCATATATTTATTTTTCTATTTTTATTTTTCGTATTTCCACATTTGTTTTTCCTTCCAATATTCGTAGGCATTTGGGTATCCATTATTGAAAGCAAGTTTTATATACCTTACTCCTTCTTGTTTGTTTTCTTTAACATAGTTTCCTTCAAAGAGCATAACTCCAACCTTATATTGAGCCTTAGCTAAATTACCTTCATCTGCTGCTTTCTTATAGTAGGAAAATGCCTTATTATAGTCTTGTGTTGTACCTTGACCAGTAAAATACATCTCTGCCAAACAATAGTATGCCTCAATATTGTGAAACTCTTCTGCACTTTTTGTAAAAAGTGTAAAGGCAAGGCGAGGTTTTCTCTCTACCTCTACTCCATAGAAATATAGTTCTGCTAATGCTTGTATTGCCTTTGGCTGATTTTGATCTGCGGCTAATGAATACCAATAAAGAGCTTTTGAAATGTCCTTAGGCATTCTATCTGCCTTTTCATACATTCTTCCTAATCTATATTGGGCATCTTTATCTCCAAGTTCTGCATCCCTTATATATGTTTGGCAAAAACTACTTGTAGAAAATGCTATAAGTAGTAAGAATATCCACTTTTTCATATCCTATTTTTTATTATTTTATTTACTAAAACTAATTACACTTTTTGTTTATTATTTCCTTTAATGTTGTATATGCGTATGCTGTTTCAACCCAATGATATTTTTCTTTCGTTTGTTGTAATATTTGAAAAGCCTCTTCTTTGTTTTGTACTTGATTTAGCCTTTTTATAAATTCTGTATATTTACCTATATCACCAGAAAACAAATCATTTATAAACATAAACTTTTCATTAACACCTATTGATTTTATTAGATCTAAGTTATGATTAAACCTGTCTGATAAATCTTGTTGTTTTGTATTTATGGTATCAAATAAAGAAGCTCCTTGTTCAAACTTTTCGGCTATTGTCTTCTTTTTTTGTTCAAAAAGAGTCTCACTTATTTTTGGAACTTCCTTATTTAAATATTCAAGTATTGAAGGAGTATTATTTTCTTTTTCTTCCTTGTTTTCTTCTATAACTTCTTTATCTAAACTTTCAACAACTTTTTCCTCTTCCTTGTTTTCCTCTTCTTCTTTTTCCAATAATTCTTCCTCTTTAACTAATACCTCTTCCTCCTCTTTAAAGACTTCTTTTTCTTCTATAGTTTCACATATTGGATAAATTATTCCCGCTTCCTCTTCTTTTTTATCCTCTTCCTCTTTAATTAAACTTTCTTCCTCCTCTTTAAAAACTTCTTCTTCATTTCCTAAATAATGAATCTCTTCTTCATTATCTTTTTCAATAACAATTTCTTTTTCTACTTCTAAAATTGAAGAGGTACTCTCTTCATTAAAATCAGAGAGTGCAACTAATTGATAGGCTTTTCGCAATTTTTCGAGTAAAATATCTTTTTCAATTAAGGAAAAATTATCCTTATTAACGATATTTTCCACAACCTTATTTATATTTTTGATTGCTTCATTTAATTGCTCTTGGAAGGTATTCATTGGTTTTATATATTTTATTGTTTTTTTTATTCTTTTAATGTTTAAAATGTCTATATCCTGTTAAAGCCATTGACATATCATTGTCTTGACAATAGTCAATGGAGTCTTTATCCTTAATGCTACCGCCAGGTTGTATTACGGATTTTATTCCTTCTTTGCAGGCTATTTCAACGCAATCAGAAAATGGGAAGAAGGCATCTGATGCCATAACAGCTCCATGAAGATCAAAATTAAAATTCTTTGCTTTTTCTATTGCTTGTTTTAGGGCATCAACTCTTGAAGTTTGACCTGTACCTGAAGAGAGAAGTTGAAGATTTTTTGCAAGGACAATAGCATTACTTTTTGTGTGTTTTACAATTTTATTTGCAAAACTAAGATCTTCTTTTTCTGCAATAGTAAATTGACGCTTTGTTACACTTTCTAATGAAGAAGCCTCCTCTGAAACATTATCTTTTTCTTGCATTAAGACGCCATTTAGGGCAGAACGAAATATTGTAGAAGGGGTTTGTGTATTCTTTCTTTTTAGGATTATCCTATTTTTTTTGCTTTTTAATAGTTCCAATGCCTCTTGTGAATAATTAGGTGCTATACAAATTTCCATAAAAAGTTTATTCATCTCTTCGGCTGTTGAAAGAGTTATTTCTCTATTTGTTACAAAAACTCCTCCAAAGGCAGAAATAGGATCTGCCTCTAAGGCTTTAAGGTATGCTTGTTTTAGATCATTATCACAGGCTAATCCACAAGCATTATTGTGTTTTATAATAGCAAATGTTGGTAGAGAAAAGTCATCTATTAGATTTATTGCAGCGTCTATATCTCCTATATTATTATATGAGATTTCTTTTCCATTAACTTGTTCAAACATATCTTCTAAATTACCAAAGAACATACCTTTTTGATGAGGATTTTCCCCATAACGAAGAACCTTTGGATTATTGTATGCCTGACGGAAAGAGTTTATTTGAGCAGTTTTATTGAAATAGTTGAATATTTTTGTGTCATAGTATGAAGAAACCGCAAAGGCATAGCTTGCAAATCTTCTTCTTATTTCTAAGGATGTTTCTCCTTTGTTTTCATTAAGAATATCTAATAATTCAGAATAATGTTCCACAGAAGGAACAACTAAAACATCATTAAAGTTTTTTGCTCCAGCACGTATTAGAGAAATACCTCCAATGTCTATTTTCTCTATTATCTCTTCTTCATTATTTGTATTTTTTATTGTTTGTTCAAAAGGATACAAATCTACTATTACAAGATCAATTGGGGGAATTTCATATTCTCTTAGTTGTTTTTCATCCTCAGGATTATCTCTTCTACTTAATATTCCACCCATAACCTTTGGATGAAGCGTCTTTACTCTTCCTCCAAGTATGGAAGGGTATCCAGTAAGGCTTTCTACTGAAATAGCCTTTATGCCTAAGCTTTCAATAAAACTTAATGTGCCTCCTGTGGAATATATCTTTACATTTAATTCATCTAACTTTCTTACTATACTATCTAATCCGTCTTTGTAGAATACTGATATTAGTGCTGATTTAATTTGTTTCATATTTCTTTAATTATAATTCTTTATTTAATTTCCAAACTCTATTCCTAAGCCCATCGCTGTTTTAACTAAACGAGAGTTAGCCTCAACCAAATGAGGTTCTTTTATTGCCTTATCAAAACTAACGCTATTTATTTCGGGATGACGATAAACTACCATTTGTCCAAACTTCTTTTCCAATACCATTTCAAAAGCCTTAACTCCAAATTCAGAAGCAAGAATCCTATCGTATGCTATTGGAGTTCCTCCTCTTTGAACATGTCCTAAGACAGTTAGGCGTATATCATGTTTAACTCCTGCATCAATTAATTCATTCATTAGAATATTACCAATACCTCCAAGTTTTTCATTATAATATCCAATTTCCTTAGATTCTTGATAAATCTTTCCCTTGCTTTGAGAGTATGCTCCTTCTGCTACAACGATAATACAAAATCCCCTTCCGTTTATATATCTTTTTTCAATCTTATCTTTTATCTTCTCTATATTGTATGGCATTTCGGGAATTATACAAACATCAGCTCCTCCTGCTATTGCACTATGCAAGGCTATCCATCCAGCATCCCTTCCCATAACTTCCATAATGAAAACTCTATTATGACTTGATGCAGTTGTTACAAGTTTATCTATATCTTCTGTTACTGTTTGAACAGCTGTTTGAAATCCAAATGTAAAGTCTGTTGCCGAAAGGTCATTATCAATAGTCTTAGGCACACCAATTATATTTAGTCCTCTATCATAAAGAGCTTTTGAAATTCTTTGAGAACCATCTCCTCCAATATTAATAACTGCTTCTATACCTAAGTCTTTTATTGTTTTAATCATTTCCTCTGACCTATCTATTGAAGACCATGAGCCATCACTATTTTTTATTGGATAATGAAAAGGACCTCCTTTATTTGTTGTTCCAAGTATTGTTCCACCCTTAACTAATATTCCCGATACACTATTTAGATCTAATGTGACAAGTTCCAAAGGAGTTTTCAAGACTCCATTAAAAGAATCTATACAACCTAAAACCTCCCAATTATCTTCTTGTGAAGCTCTTTTCACAATTGCTCTTATCACTGCATTTAATCCAGGACAATCTCCGCCTCCTGTTAGCACCATTACCTTTCTTTTCATTTTTCTTCTTCTTTTTGCAATTGAAAATATGGAATTAAACGCTCTATTTCTTTAAGTATTTCTTCCCTACCTGCTTTATTTATTGAAGAGGATACAAAAAAAGGAGGTAATTCTTCCCATTCTTTTTTCATCTCTGCATTAAATAGAGCTATGTTTTTTTCTGTTTTATTTGAAGTTTGTTTATCCGTTTTTGTGAAAATCACACTAAAAGGTATGGAATTTTCTCCAAGGAAACGAATAAATTCTATATCTATTTTTTGAGGTGAAAGCCTACTATCTATAAGTACAAACAAAGAAATTAAATTCTCCCTATTTCTTATATAAGAAGAAATCATCTTTTGCCAAGCCTCCTTATTGGTTTTGGATGTTCTTGCATAACCATAGCCCGGCAAATCCACTAAATACCATTGATTATTTACTTCAAAATGATTTATCAGTTGAGTTTTCCCCGGAGTGGAACTTGTCTTAGCAAGATTATTCTTAGATAAAAGCATATTTATTAAAGAACTTTTCCCCACATTACTTCTACCAATAAAAGCAAACTCAGCCTTATTAGGCTCAGGACACTTCTTATAGGAAGTATTACTCATCACAAATTCCGCATTCTTTATTATCATATTTTACTTTATCTCAATAAAAAAAATTAATAATCCATATATCTTTTCTTCTTTTCAGGATATATATCATCAATTGTAACTAATATGCCTGTTTCTTCCACAAAAGAGAAATGCCTATTTATTGAAGTACCAAAAGATTTCATCGTTGAAGAAAGATTCATATAGGCATTTACAAGTGGAGGAATATTCTCTCCTCGTTCTCTTACTGCTTTTACGAGTATTTGATAGTCTTCCTTATAGCTTCTTCCGCAGAATAGGTTGGCAAGATAATTCAAATCCGATTCTATCTTCACCTCTTCCTTAGGATAGACCATTCCTTCACTATCGGGAAAATGTTTTTTATAGAAGTAGAGTATGTAATCCCTTGCCTTAACATCTAAGGATGGATACATTGTTATCTTACCAAAAAAATATTTTATCTCTTTATGCGTCTTAGCGAGTGCTCCCAATCCATCCCAAAGATTATCTAAGGAATACATTCCCTTATGTAAATTAAAAGAAGGTTGATAGTCTGGTCTTACAAAGGAGCGTCCCAATTCCAAAGTGTTGGGAAGATAATTTTCTTTAAAGAAATCAGTAAAATAAAATAATCCTGCTGTGGCACTTTCTAATTCTTTTGTCTTTTCATTAATCATTATTTCATTTCCCAATATATATCTGTACCCCCCTATTATCTCTTCATCAACAGGATCCCAAACAAAAAGTTGCTTATAGCAATGTTCCAAAGGCAGAGTATCAAATTCATCAATATCGCAATCCTTTCCACTTCCTCCTCCTTCTTGACCAAAACTCAATTCTCTTAATCTTCCAATCTCTTTCATTATATTTGGAGAATTATGAAAGGTTGTTATGTATATTTCTCTTGAACCTTTATTGGTTGAACGTAAAAATAAAGCATCTTTAAGTTCTTGTTTTATTAGCTTCTTATCAACAGGGGCTATAACGTATGATGTATCCATATTTAAGGTTTTTTAGTTTAGTTTATACTCTTTTTATTTATTTTTTCCTTTTCTTTGTCTTTATCAAATACACTATTGGGATTATCCTTTAAAGAATAGGTATAGTTTTCAAAAACATTAGCCCATTGCTTTGCAGAAAGGGAATTATCTAAGATATTATAGGGAATGGTAGGAGAAAAAGTAAGACGTATGGTTTTATTTTTTTGTTTAAACATCTCATCAGGAAGAAATATTAGTTCAAAGTTGGCTTTTATTCCAAGTTTTCTTCTAAAATAAGCAAGGCGATAGAAGAAATTTGTATTCTTTGCCTCAATATAAACAGGGACAATATCCCTTTTATATTCTATTGCCTTATTGATAAAAGTTTTTTTCCAACTAAGGTCTCTTACAACGCCGTTTTGCAACTTTGATTCAGTGCCTGCGGGAAAAAACATCATTAAACTATCACTTGAAAACGCCTTATTTAATATTTCATGATTGGAAGAATTTCTTCCATACTTATTTATTGGAATAAAAACACTCTTTAAAGAGGGTAATTGACAAAGAAGATCATTGACAGGAAAAAGAATATCTTTCCTAAATTTTGCAACCTCTGCCATAAGTGCTAAACCATCAATACCACCCGAAGGATGATTGCTTACAATTAGTGCTCTACCATCTTTTGGAATAAACTCTGGATTTACAACTTCAACTTTTACTCCTATTTCATCTAATACCTTTTGTGCAAAGTCTGCTCCTTGAATATCCCTATACTTATAAATAATTTCATTAATCCTATCTAAGTGTATAAGTTTCTTAAACCAAGAAAGTAAAATTTTAGGTATGGCTTTTAACAAACGAGGATTCTTACTTGCTATAATCTTTTCCAAGGAAATGAATCTCTTTGTTATTTGAATGTTATTGCTCTTTTGCTCTTTTTCCATACCTTTTTGCATAATAGGAAGCAAAGATACAAAATTTTTATAACCTTATATTAATTTATATCATTATATATTTTTATTCAGGCTTTCTATGTTTTTTATTGTTTATTCAAATAATCATTATCACTACTTGCATAATTTATTGCATTACTTTGGTTATATGCACAAAATATCTTTTTCAAAACAAATTTAACATTTTTCCTTTCAAATGTTAAATTCCAAAACTCTCAAATTTAAAAACCCCATTTGGTCAGCAAGTCGGCAACCGACCTTTATTTTTCCTGCCGGAAGTCTGGTTATCAGCAATCAACTTTTATTTTATCCTAATTCAATAGGGATAATCCGCAAGGGGAATTACGTAAAATAACCAATAGCAAGCGGATTTATCTCTTTTCCCGTATTGTTTTTTATATAAATTACCAATATTTACATATAATATTAGTTTTACAAAGAGATGAATCATATTGTTTTGATGTATGAAAAATATAACTTTCAAAAAATATTTAACATTTTTTCCTTCAAATGTTAAATTCAAAATTTCAAAACTGAAATTTCCCATTTGCATTTATCAAATCTTTTTTGTATCTTTGCCAAACAAAGTTTCTTTTAAGGCAAAAGACATAGAAATTTCCCCAATACTTATTTTTTATTTTTGATTACAATATAATAGATTAATTATTAGTTTATTATCTTTGAATAAATCTTCGTTTTAGAAAATTAAAACGAAGATTTAGAAAATTATTTCTTCGTTTTAGTAAAATAAAACAGCGTTTTATTTGAATTTTTCTTCGTTTTTTTCTGGAAAAATTAGAATTTGGTTTTTTTAATTAAAAATCCGAAAAATTATATTAAAAATTGCTTGAATTATGTTGAGGATTAATGGATTAATTATTTTGAAAAATTTTAACAAATTTTTGCATAGTAAAAATTGAAAAAATGAATGAAATGTTAAAAAATGTTAAAATTTGGACAAATTTTGATAAAATGATGTTAAAATTTGGCAAAAAATGGGGCGAAGAATGTTAAAAAAATTTGAAAATATAATATTTTGAGTCTTTAATTTGTGGAGTTGATTGTTGGTTATTGTATTTACATAAAAAATTCTCCTTGTTTTATGAAATTTAAATAGCATTTTAATTTTAGGTTCAAGATGCTTTAAGGAACATTTTTTTACTTTTTCAGAGGATAAAAATTGTTTAAAATTTCATCAATTTTTACACTCCTTTAAATTTCTTTTTTTCTATTCCTTTGTCTTCTCGTCTTTAAAGACAAAGATTTTATTTAGAAAAAATGTTATTACAGAATTGGGGATAATTACAATTGCTTGACCAATTGCATTACCTATCTTATCTTGATTTAATGGTAAATTATCTATAAAATCTAAAAAAGATAGGGAAAGGATATTTTCATATAGGGAAGATGAGTCTAAGAAATATAGTTCTAAAACATTTATTAAATACATAAATCCATAGACAAGGAAGAAGTAAAATATTAATTTATTGCTCTTATTCTCAAAAACCAAATAGCCTGTTGTCTTATAATTGAACAAAACTCCTATTATTTGAGATATAAGTAGGGCAAGCCAATAATGGAGGTTTAACCATATTAAAAAGATAAATAACAAATAGCCAAACAAGGTGTTTATCAATCCCACAAAAATAAAGCGAATGAACTTATTTTTTATGTTCCAAAAGAGTATAATGGGCGTTTTAATTATGCGTTTTATCATAAAAACATATTTTTGTGTGCAAAGGTAATATTTTTATATTTATCTTTGTGGCTTATTTGTTATATGCTTATGGATAGACCACTGATTTTTATAACCAACGATGATAGTTATTATTCCAAAGGAATAAAGCTATTAATTGATATTGCATCTTCCTTTGGAGATGTTGTAGTTTTAGCTCCCCTAACTCAACAAAGCGGTAAGAGCCATTCAATAACTATTAGCGAACCTCTGCGTTTTCATAAGATGGAAGAAAGAGAAGGCTTTATAGGTTATGCTTGTTGGGGTACTCCTGTTGATTGTGTGAAAATTGCAATGGATATAATTCTAAGGGAAAGAAAGCCTTCGTTGCTTCTTTCAGGGATTAATCATGGTTCAAATGCTTCAATAAACACAATATATTCAGGAACTATGGCAGCAGTTTTTGAAGGTTGCTTAGAGAATATACCAAGTATTGGTTTCTCTGTTGAGTGTCATGATGAAAATGCTGACTTCTCCTATTGCACTTCTTCAATAAAGAAGATAGTAAAAGAGGTATTGGATAATGGATTAGATAGAAATGTATGTTTGAATGTAAATTTTCCCGATAAGGAAATTAAGGGTTTAAAGGTTGCACATCAAGCAAAGGCATATTGGAATGAAACATTTGTTGAAAGAAAAGACCCAATGGGAGGGACCTACTATTGGCTTAGTGGGAAGTTTATTCCAGATGAGAAGGAGAAAAATGCAGACTTTAATGTATTAAGACAGGGTTATGGTTCAATAACTCCTATGCAGGTTGATTTTACTGCATATAATGTTTTGGAAAATTATAAAAAACGATTTGAATAGATATGCTTGAAAAACTAAAAAAAGATAATTATCTTTTCGGATTCCTTATTGGAGTTGGAACAACCTTAGTATTTGCTGGGCTAATACTTGGAATTATGTTCGTTTTTGGAAAAGAATTTATGGACGATCCTAAGATTGTTATCTTTTCAATAATACCTACTCTTCTTTTAATGAGGTGGTATTTTAAGAATGAGCTACCAAAAAGTGGCAAAGCAATATCTTTGGTTGTACTTATTAGCTTTTTGGTTTTCTTTTTCTTGATGTATAATTTGGGAATTATTAATTTGAGCAGCTTATAAAAATACTATAATGAAATATTACGTAATTGCAGGTGAGGTTTCGGGAGATTTGCACGCTTCTTTTTTGATTAGGGAACTTAAAAATAGGGATCCATTAGCAGAAATTCGTGCCTTTGGTGGAGATAATATGAAAAGGGAGGGGGCTTTTATAGCTAAGGATATAAAAGAATTGAACTTTATGGGTTTTGTTGAGGTTGTTAAAAATATATTTTCTATATACAATAACCTTAGTTTTTGTAGGAAGGACATCCTTTCTTTTAATCCCGATTGTGTAATATTTTTTGATTATCCCGGATTTAATCTTCGTATTGCTAAGTTTTGTCATAAGAAAGGTATAAAAACAATTTATTGTATTTCTCCAAAGGTGTGGGCTTGGAAAAAGGGGAGAATAAAAAAGATGAAAAAGATATTGGATAAGCTCTTTGTTATCTTTCCTTTTGAAAAAGAGTTTTTCAAAAAATATAACTTTGATGTGGAATACTACGGCAATCCTTTGTTGGATGAGATAAAGGATTACAAACAAAAACAAGATAAAGAAAAGTTTTTAAAGGAAAATAACTTGGGAGAAAAACCAATAGTTGCTCTACTTCCTGGAAGTAGGAAGCAAGAAATTCAAGCTATGCTCCCTATTCAGCTATCTTTGGTTGATAAGTTTGAAGATTTTGACTTTGTTGTTGCAGCACTAAGAAATCATCCTCAAAGTTTATATCAAAGATATATAAAGAACACTAATGTAAAATTAGTATTTGATAATACCTATTCTGTATTGCAGAATGCCTATTGTGCAATTGTTTGTTCGGGAACTGCAACATTGGAAACGGCATTATTTAATGTGCCAGAGGTTGTATGTTATAGGGCAAATCCAATTTCATTTGCAATAGGTAAGTGGTTGGTTAAACTAAAATTTATATCTTTGGTCAATATTATATTAAACAGAAGAGCCGTCTTAGAGCTTTTGCAGGGCGATTGGAATGAGGAAAACTTAGAAAAAGAATTTAGAAAACTATCATACGATGAAACTTATCGTGCAGAGATGGAAATGAATTATTCAAATTTAAAGGTGATATTGGGAGATTGTGGTGCAAGTTATAAGATTGCAAAAAGAATTGTGGAGATTTTAGATGAGAAAAAATAATAAAATACATTTATTCACACAACTATTATTAGTTTTCTTTTTTGTCTTTTCTTCTTTTGGGTTAAAGGCACAAAAGATAGATGTTAGGATATTTTCAACAAATAAGATTAAAGAGATAAGTCTTGTTCCTTCCTTTGGGAATTATGTACTTCAATTGAAGAAAGGGAATAATAAAATAGAGAAAGAAATAGAATTAAATAGGAAAGATATAATAAAAATACAAGCTAAGAACAATAATATAGGCATATCAATTAACGATTCCTTAATTGGAGACTATGAAAAAGTTGAACTCCTATCGCAAGGTCTTATGAATTTTTTTAAAATATCAACAGATAATAGTGATATAAAGCCGAGACATTATGACGATAATTTGATAATAACTCTGAAAAATGGCAATGAGTTATTCCTAATTAATAATGTAGAATTGGAAAGTTACATTTCTGGTGTTGTACAAGCAGAAACTTGGGGTGCGACAAAGAACGTTGATTTCTTTAAATTGCAAGCAATATGTGTTAGAAACTACATAATGCGAAACGCAAAAAAGCATTCTAAGGAGGATTTTCAGCTATGTGATGATGTCCATTGTCAAGCCTATAAAGGCAGAGCTAATAAGGCAGAGGTTATATTTGGGGCTTACGATAGCAAAGGTGAGGTTATAGTTGATAGTTTAGGCAATATAATAGAGACATTGTTTCATGCCAATAGCGGAGGTTATACAGAAAGTTCAGAAAATGTTTGGGGCAGACCTTTTTCTCATCTTCTTGGAAAGAGGGATACTTTTTCTATGGGTGGCAAATCCTACTTATGGGAGAAATATATTAAATTAAAAGATTGGAAAAGGTATTTTAAGGATAAGGGAATTGATGTTAGGAATGACTCAATAGAGAATATATTGGTGAATTTCTCTCAAAAAGATGGGCGAAAGAAAGATTTGCTTGGCGTTCCTTTGGTTCAGATAAGAAAGGATTTTAATCTTCGTTCCACATTTTTTGATTGTAAGGAGTGGGGAAGTGAAGTTAAATTGGAGGGAAGAGGATATGGACATGGCGTAGGTATGTCTCAGCAAGGAGCAATCATTATGTGCGAACAGGGATATGAGTATTGGCAGGTAATAGAGTTTTATTATACGGGAGCAAAAGTAAAACGTGTTGATGAGGAAAAAGAATTTAAATAATTGGATTAACAATAATATACACAATAATAAGTTTTTAATAATAGTAAATTAATAAAAAAGAAATTAAATTTTAATGATATGAAAAAGATATTCCTAATAATTATATGCCTTTTTACCTTTTCCTTTTCTTATAGTCAGGAAAAAGTAAATTGGTTAAAGATAAATGAGGTTGATAATATAAAGAATATAGATAAAAGAGTTTTTATTGATTGCTACACTTTGTGGTGTGGATGGTGCAAAAGAATGGATAAAGACACTTTTTCTAATGATACTATTGCAAGAATAATGAATAGTTATTTCTATAGCGTTAAGTTTAATGCCGAAGAAAAGGAGCCTATATTCTTTAATGGGAAAAAATACATAAATAAAAACGATGGAGCAAAAAGACAATCTCCTCATGATTTGGCAAAACAACTTTTAGATAATAGGATGGCTTATCCTTCTTTTTCCATACTAAATCCAGATTTGTCCATTGCAACAATTATTCCGGGTTATTATCTTCCTAAGGATTTTGAACCTATTTTGGTTTTTATGGGAAAAGGTTATGATAAGGAATATTCTTGGGAAGAGTTTCAAAAAATATATCCCACTAAGATTAGACCAACAATAATGAAAGAGATATTCAAATAATATATATTCAAATTAGGGAGCAGTCTTAATAATACTTTAATGAAAATTATTAAATCCATACCTCTAAGTAATTTTTATAAGCATTTTTTAATTTGGAGATTAAAAAATGTTTCTGAGGCTCAATATATGCTCATAATATCCTTTATTGTGGGTTTATTTTGTGGCTTGGCTGCTGTTGTTCTTAAAAATACTGTTCATTATACCTACACTTTCATAACCGATACTAAATGGTTCGCAGTTGATAATACAAATTTCCTATTCCTAATATATCCAATGATTGGTATTGGAATAACGGTTTTGATTGTAAAATACATAATAAAGGATGATTTAAGTCACGGAGTAAGTAAGGTAATGTATGCTATCTCTCGCAAAAAGGGGTATATAAAACCTCATAACTGCTATAGCTCAATTCTTACTTCATCAATCACTGTTGCCTTTGGTGGTAGTGTTGGATTGGAAGCTCCAATTGTTCTAACAGGAAGTGCTCTTGGTTCTACCTTTGGAAGAATTGGACGATTAAGTACAAAGAATATAATAATACTTGTTGCTTGTGGTGCAGCAGGAGGAATAGCTGGAGTATTCAAAGCTCCTATTGCAGGAATATTGTTTGCATTTGAAATCCTAATGATAGACCTTACTATGGCTTCTGCGATACCTTTGTTGATTTCAACAATAACTTCTTCAATGGTTGCCTACTTTTTCCTTGGTCAAGACGTACAATTCATATATCATGTTACAGATGAATTTCAATTAAACAAAATTCCGGGCTTTATTTTTCTTGGTGTTATATCCGCAATTGTTTCACTATATTTCCTTAAAACAACAAAACAAATTTCCAAAGTCTATAAAAAATACTCCACATTCAAAAGAGTAATATTTGGAGGAATAACTTTGGGAGCACTACTATTTCTTTTTCCTCCACTTTTTGGTGAAGGTTATTCTGGATTAGAAACATTATTGAAAGGGGATACAACGACCCTATTCAATAACACCCTATTCTATGAGTATAGAAATAGCACTTGGATATTTGTTGGAATACTTTTTTCAATAATAATGCTAAAAGTTATTGCCACCTCTGTTACTTCTTCCGCAGGAGGAGTAGGAGGTACCTTTGCCCCTTCACTATTTATTGGAGGATTTACAGGATATTTTGTTGGCAAACTAATAAACCTTTCAGGACTACTTGCAGTTCAAGAAACAAATTTTGCATTAGTTGGAATGGCAGCAGTAATGGCAGGAGTTATGCACGCTCCTTTAACTGCAACTTTTTTGATTGCTGAAATAACAGGAGGATATGCTCTTTTTGCTCCGCTAATGATTGCAACAACAATTGCATATATAGTTGTAAAACCTATAAGTAAATACTCCATTTATGCAGAAGACTTAGCCGTTAAAGGAAATTTAATGACCCATAATAAGGATAAGGCAGCATTACAATCAATAGATAAATACAAATTAATAGAAACAAACTTTGTCACCCTTTTACCAGATGCCACATTAAGAGATATTGTTGAGGCTATGCAAAAGAGCACTCGTAATTTCTTTCCTGTGGTTGATAAGGATAATAATTTCTTAGGCATAGTTGTAATAGATGATTTTAGAAAATTGCTTTTCAAACAAGAATATTATGATGATTATGGTGTGAAAGACTTTATTCGCTATTCAGAATACTTCATTGTGGATATATCAGATAAGTTAGAGGAAATGGTGACAAAGTTTCACGGAGCAGACCGCTACACTTTGGTCGTTGTTGATAAAGGAAAGTATATGGGATTTATCTCTCGTGCAAATGTATTATCACAATACAGAAAATATGTCAGCACTTATTCAGAGGAATAGTCTTTTCTTATAGAGATAACATTTTAAAAAAAAGAAAATATATGAAAATAGCAGTTGTTGGAGCAACAGGTTTGGTTGGAGGAGTTATACTAAAAGTTTTAGAAGAAAGAGGTTTTTCCTCTTGTGATATAATTGGTGTTGCAACAAAAAAGAATGTTGGAAAAAGGATTCCTTTCTCTGGTAGAGAAATAGAGATTATTGATATTAATGATGCAATAAATAGTAATTGCGACTATGCAATATTCTCCGCAGGAGGGAAGACTTCAAAGGATTATGCTCCACTTTTTGCTCAAAAAAATACAACTGTAATTGACAATTCTTCTGCTTGGAGAATGGAAAAGGATATTCCACTTGTTGTTCCTCAAATAAATTCTTATTCAATAAAAGAAAGTGATAGAATAATTGCAAATCCCAATTGCTCAACAATACAAATGGTCATGGGACTTTATCCTTTGCATAAAAGATATAGAATAAAACGTATAGTTGTTTCAACATATCAAAGCATAACAGGAACAGGGGTGAAAGCCGTAAGACAATTGGCATCAGAAGAAAAAGGAGATAATGTAGAGAGGATTTATCCTCACCCTATACATCATAATCTTTTCCCTTGTGGAGGAGAGTTTTTGGAAAATGGATATACAACCGAAGAGGAGAAATTAATCAATGAGACAAGGAAAATCTTTGAAGATGATTCCATAAAAATTAGTCCAACAGTTGTAAGAGTACCTGTATTGGGAGGACACTCTGAAAGCGTAAATGTAAGTTTCTATAATCCTTTCAATATAGAGGATGTGTTTGAGGCATTAAATAATATGGAAGGAGTAAAAGTTTTAGATGATATAAAGAATAATGTATATCCTATGCCTATTTATAGTCAAGATAAGGACGATGTTTTTGTTGGAAGAATAAGAAGAGATTACTCACAAGAAAATACCCTTAATATGTGGATAGTTGCAGATAATCTTAGAAAGGGAGCTGCAACAAATGCAGTAGAAATAATGCAATATCTTATCAAAAGTAGGGGATAGGGTTAAATAATATTGTAAAAAAATACATATTTTTGCACTTAACTTAAAAACATAACTAATACTATGCTATATTACAGAAGAAAAATACTATTGGCTTTATTATATTCTTTTGGCGGAGAACTAACTGCTAAAAGTCTTCAAAAGTATCTGTTTCTTATAAGCCAAAAACAAAAAGAACAATCCTACGATTTTATTCCATATAAGTATGGTTGCTTTTCTTTTCAGGCAAATCAAGATGTATATACTTTACAAAAATATGGCTATATAAATATAATACAAAAAGAAGATGGCAGATTTATTCATTTAATAAAACAACAGGAGGATTACTATAGCTATATAAAATCATCCGATAAGGATATATTAAATGAGATAAAAAATAAATTTGGTTCATTAAGTCAAATGGACTTAATAAGATATACCTATATTGAATATCCTTTTTATGCAATTAAAAGCTCAATAGCACAAAACATACTCACCAATAAAGAATATGTACAGGTGTTAAAACAAAAAAAGACATACAATGATTCTATGCTTTTTACAATAGGCTATCAAGGAATATCATTAGAAGCATATATATGCACCTTAATAAATAATGATGTAAGAGTTTTATGTGATGTAAGAAAGAATGCGTATAGTCAGAAATATGGATTCTCAAAAAGTCAGTTGCAAAAGGCGTGTGAAGGGGTAGATATAAAGTATATTCATATTCCTTCTTTGGGTATTGATTCAACAAATAGACAAAACCTAAACTCTCAAGAGGATTATGACAAATTATTTGAAATATACAAAATAACAACTTTAAAAGATAATACATATTCTCTTAATGTCATTAGGGAATTATTAAGGAAAGAAAAAAGGATAGCCCTAACTTGTTTTGAAAAAGACCCTAATCAATGTCATAGAACATATATTGCTCAACAATTAATGCAAATAGAGGATAGGGATTATAAACTAAAAAACCTATAAAGTAATGAAAGAAAAGATTCTCATTACAGTAAAAACCTACCCTAACTTTTCTAATAAATACAAAGAATTAGTTTGCACTGCTGGATTTAAAGAAGATGGTTCTTGGATTAGATTATATCCAATTCCTTTTAGAAGACTTGACTATAATAATCAATATGAAAAATGGCAGTGGATTGAAATTGATGTTGTAAAAAACGAAAAAGACCATCGCATAGAGAGTTTTAGACCTGTTGATATAGAAAAAAGTTTCACCCTACTTGAAAAAGTGGGAACAGAAAATAAGTGGGAACAAAGGAAGAAATTTGCATTGAAAGATGTATATACAAATATGGAATCTCTTATTGAAAGCTCCAAAGGAGGATTATCATTAGCAACGTTTAAGCCAAAAGAAATAACAGATTTTATATGGGAGAAAATAAGTGAAAAAGACTATAAAAAGAAAGAACAAAAACTAAAAGCAGATGAAAGTCAATTAAGTTTTTTCCCTCCAAAAGAAGTTTTTTCAAATGTTAAACCCATACCTTATAAATTCTCATATAAATTTACATCGGAAGATGGAAAAGAAAGAACTTTGATGATTGAAGATTGGGAGTTGGGAAGTTTATATTGGAATTGCTTAAAACAGGCAAATCAAGATGAAGAAACTGCATGTCAAAAGGTAAAAGATAAATATTTCACTGAGTTTATAAATAAAAAAGACCTATATTTCTTTTTAGGAACAACACAAAAGCATCATAATATTTCAAAAAATCCCTTTATAATAATAGGCACCTTTTATCCTCCTAAAATAACTCAAATGAGTTTTGAATTTTAAATAAATTTTAAATTTAACATTTTTTGCTTCAAATGTTAAATTCAAAATTTTGAAACTGAAATTTCCCGTTTGCATTTATCAAATCTTTTTTATATCTTTGCCGAAAACAAAGAGCCTTTTAAGGGCAATAAGGCATTAATATTTCCAAATTTCCTTTTCATTTATATTTATAAAATAATCACTTCATTATTAGTTTGTTATCTTTGAATAAATCTTCGTTTTAGAAAATTAAAACGAGGTTTTAGAAAATTATTTCTTCGTTTTAGCAAAATAAAATAGCGTTTTATTTTAAGAAATCTTCGTTTTTTTATTTTGAAATTAGATTTTGGGTTTTTTAATGAAAAATATGGAAAAATGGATTAAAATTTGCTTGAATTATGTTGAGGATTAATGAATTAATAATTTGGCAAAATTTTAACAAATTTTTGCATAGTAAAAATTGAAAAATTGAATGAAATGTTAAAAATTGTTAAATTTTGGCGAAAAAATTTACTAAAGTGTTAAAAAAGGGGTGTTTTTTAGGGGGTGAAATGTTAAAAAAATTGAATAAATTGTGTAAGGGGGATATTTTTATTAGAGAATAGCTGTTATTTATTATGGTTAGCATAATTAAAAAACGCTGCCTTGAAAAATTTAAGGCAGCGTTTGTTTTTTTGTTTTCTTATAGTTGCTTTGTCTTTATAAGGACTTAAATCATTGAATTTCTATAAGAAAAAAGAATTATTTTATTATACTTATTGAACGAGTTATAAAATTATTAAGAGCTTCGCCTTTTAATAAACCCTGACTTAATAGTGCCAAATCTTTTAGCTGAGAGATAACCTCTGTCTTCTTATTATCGTCCTTTTCATTTAAAACTTCACTCATCAAAGGGTGGTTTGTATTTACAACAATGTTGTATGTATCGGGCAATTCTCCATAGAATGATGCCATAGAGCCTCCTCCCATAGCACTCATCTCTTTCATCCTACGCATAAACTCATTTTGTGTTATAACCAAAGGAGAATCTGTCTCATTCATACTTTCCATTACAACGGAAAATCGTTTTTTATCTTCAATTTGTCCTTCAATTAGAGTCTTTAATTCTTCAATTTCCTTTTCACTAAGTTTTGAAGGGATGACCTCATCTTTTTGAATTAGTTTATCTATAACATCACTATCAATTCTTACAAAGCGACTATCTGTAAGTTTTTGCTCCATTAAATTAATGAAATGATTGTCCAACATTCCATCCATTAGCAATACATCATAGCCTTTGTCCTTTGCAGCTTGTATATATGTGTATTGACTATCCACATCGTTTGCATACAAATAAACCAATTTATTTTCCTTGTCGGTTTGATTTGCCTTTATCTTATTTTTATAGTCTTCCATAGAGAAGAATTCATTAGAAATATTCTTAAACAAGAAGATTTTTTCTGCCCTTGTGTAGAATTTTTCGTCAGAAAGCATACCATATTGTATGAAAACTTTTAAGTCGTCCCATTTTTTGTCATATTCCTCTCTTTGATTCTTGAATATCTCTTCCAATTTATCTGCAACCTTCTTTGTAATATGAGAAGAAATCTTCTTAACATTTGAATCGGATTGCAAATATGAACGAGATACGTTAAGAGGAATATCAGGTGAGTCCAAAACACCTCTTAATAACATCATATAATCTGGAACAACGCCTTCAACACTATCTGTTACGAATACTTGATTGCAGTAAAGTTGGATTTTATCCCTTGTTGGGTCAATGTTTTTTTGGATTTTAGGGAAGTATAATACGCCTGTAAGATTGAAAGGATAATCAACATTTAGGTGAATGTGGAATAGAGGATCGTCAAAGTTCATTGGATACAACTCCCTATAAAATGCCTTATAGTCTTCCTCTGTTAAATCTGCGGGTTTCTTTTTCCACAAAGGTTCAGTATTATTTATTATTCTATCCTTTTTTACTTGTACTCTTTTAGGTTCTCCTTTTTCATCCTTTTCATCACTATCTTCCCAAACCTCTTCTTCACCAAAACGAATTGGAACGGGCATAAACTTACAATACTTCTTTAATATTTCAAGGATTTTATACTCTTCAAGGAAGTCTTTGTTTTCATCATCTATATGCATTATTATTTCCGTTCCCCTATCTGCCTTTTTGGTTTCTTCCAAAGTATATTCTGTGTTTCCATCACACCACCAACGCATAGCAGGAGTATCATTAAAGGATTTTGTTTTAAATTCCACTTCCTTACTAACCATAAAAGAAGAATAGAAACCTAAGCCAAAATGTCCGATTAGTTGGTTTTGTTCCAATTCACTCTTGCCTTTAAACTTCTCAACAAATTCTTCAGCACCAGAAAATGCTATTTGGTTAATATACTTATCAACTTCCTCTGCACTCATTCCAATACCTCTATCTATAACAGAAAGAGTTTTCTTCTTTTTGTCTATCTTTATATCAATAGTAACATCACCCAACTCTCCTTTAAATTGACCCAAAGATGCCAAAGTCTTTAATTTTTGTGTTGCATCAACAGCATTGGCAACAATTTCCCTAAGGAATATCTCATGATCGGAATAAAGGAATTTCTTAATTATAGGAAATATGTTCTCTGTTTTAACGTTAATACTACCTTTCATTGTTTCTATTTTTTTTATTTGTTATTATTTCTTGTCTTTATTTTTAATATCGTTTTACAAAAATCAATATAATCAATCATTATACCAATTAAATATTTCTGCCAAAAAGTCAGACAAAAGAGTTATTTTTGCAAAAAAAATAACATATAATAATATTGAGATGACACTACTTTATATTGCATTAAGCATAATTGGTATAGTACTAATCTTTATTGCTTCTAATATATATAAAGCAAATAAGGGTAGAGACTTTGAGAAGAATCTAATGGATTTAGAAAAGGAAAATACTCGTTTGCAAACAGAGTTAAACAATAGAGAATTTGCTTTGAAGGAGGCTTTAAAGAAAGGGGAGGAATTATCCTTTATATTAAAGGAGAAAAACGAAGAATTGGAAGAGAAAAATATAATTAATTCTCAATTGAAAGCAAAATATGAGGCATTGGAAGAAAAGCAGAAGGATATAAAAACAGAATTTGAGCAATTACAAAAAACATCTAAGATGGAATTTGAAAAAATTGCCAATGAAATTCTTCAAGAAAAGACTTCAATATTTACAAAAACCAATAAGGAAAATATAGATGAGATATTAAAACCTTTTAAAGAGAGTGTAAAAGATTTTAGAGAGAACTTAGATCAAAAACTAAAAGAGCAGGTAATTGGTCGTACATCTTTGGAAAAGACTGTTGAGAATTTGATGAGACAAACAAATGAAGTCTCTAAGCAAGCTAATAATTTAGCAACAGCATTAAAGAGTGATAACAAAGCAGCAGGGTCTTGGGGAGAAGGAATATTGGAAAGAATACTTGAATATTCTGGACTGAAAAAAGATGTTCACTTTTCCCTACAAGAGAGTTTTAAGGATGAAAATGGCAATATTAAACGTCCAGATGTTATTGTTCATCTGCCCGAAGGAAGAGATGTAATAATAGATTCAAAGGTTTCTTTGGTTGCATACGATAGATATTTCTCAGCAGAGAATGAAGAGGAGAAGAATATTGCATTATCTCAACATCTTTCTTCAATACGCTCCCATATAGATAATCTTTCTTCAAAACAATATCAACAAATGGGAAAAAGTTTAGACTTTACAATGTTGTTTATTCCTATTGAAGGAGCTTTTTCTTTGGCTGTTCAATCCTCACAAGACTTATGGGAATATGCCTATAAGAAGAAAATCATTTTGGTTTCTACAACTACACTTATATTTTCTTTAAAAATAATATACGATCTTTGGGCTAAGGATACTCAAAGCAAGGAAGCATATAATATAGTTAAGCAAGGGGAAAGCCTATTGAATAAATTCAATACTGTTTTAAAGAATCTTGAAAGTCTTGGCTTGCATATAAAGAAAGCAAATGACGATTACGAAGAAACAATAAAACTTATGAAAACAGGTAGGGGCAATTTAATTTCTCAAACTGAAAAATTAAGAGATATGGGTGTAAAAATACCAAAAGAATTGCCTAAGACCTTTTTGGATTACGAGCAAGAAGATTCTTTAAATAAGGAATAATTAATAAAAAAATATTCATTTTCTTGTTGGTTATTTCGTTATTATGATATAATTTTGCAAGCTCTTAAATAGATACATATATTTTATTATAAAGACTTATATAATGAGACCTAACTTTAATAATATTGATTGGAAAACTTCTCATAATTGTGGAGGAGAACAAGTAGAAAAAAAAGAAAACACAAATGATAATTGGCTAACTCCTGAACAGATTTCTGTAAAGAAAAATTATACTTGTCAGGATTTAGAAGGTATGGAACATTTAAATTATGCAGCGGGTATAGCTCCTTTTTTGCGTGGTCCATATTCTACAATGTATGTTATGAAGCCTTGGACTATTCGTCAGTATGCAGGCTTTTCAACAGCAGAAGAATCAAATGCTTTTTATAGAAGAAATATTGCAGCAGGACAAAAAGGATTGTCTGTTGCCTTTGACCTTGCTACTCATCGTGGATATGATTCGGATCATCCAAGAGTTGTTGGCGATGTTGGAAAAGCAGGTGTTGCTGTGGATTCTATTTTAGATATGAAAATACTTTTTGATCAGATACCATTAGATAAAATGTCTGTATCTATGACAATGAATGGTGCTGTCCTTCCTATCTTAGCTTTTTATATTGTTGCAGCACAAGAACAGGGTGTTTCAATGGATAAGTTAAGTGGAACAATACAAAATGATATTCTAAAAGAGTTTATGGTTAGAAATACCTACATATATCCACCTAAACCTTCAATGAAGATAATTGCAGACATATTTGAATTTACTTCAAAGAATATGCCTAAGTTTAATTCCATATCTATATCGGGCTATCATATGCAAGAAGCAGGAGCAACCTGCGATATAGAAATGGCATACACTCTTGCAGACGGATTAGAATATCTTAGGGCAGGAATAAATGCAGGAATGACTATTGACCAATTTGCTCCAAGATTATCTTTCTTTTGGGCTATTGGAATGAATCATTTTATGGAAATAGCAAAGATGAGAGCCGCAAGAATGATTTGGGCAAAACTTGTTAAGCAATTCAATCCTCAAAATCCAAAATCTTTGGCTCTAAGAACCCATTCTCAAACCTCAGGATGGTCATTAACAGAACAAGATCCATTTAATAATGTTGCAAGAACATGTATTGAAGCAACAGCAGCAGCATTAGGGCATACACAATCCCTACACACTAATGCCTTAGACGAAGCTATTGCTTTGCCAACCGATTTTTCAGCACGTATTGCAAGAAATACTCAAATATATCTTCAAGAAGAAACAAATATATGTCGCAGTGTTGATCCTTGGGCAGGGTCATATTATGTGGAAAGTCTAACACATCAAATTGCTCATAGCGCTTGGAAACATATTGAAGAGATAGAAAGATTGGGCGGTATGGCTTCTGCAATTGAAAGTGGTATTCCTAAGATGAGGATAGAGGAAGCCTCTGCAAGGAAACAGGCAAGAATAGATTCCAAAGAGGATACCATATTAGGAGTAAATAAATATAGGTTAGATAAGGAAGATACTATTGAAACCTTAGAAGTAGATAATACTTTGGTAAGAGATGCTCAAATTAAGAGATTGGCACAACTAAGAAAGGATAGAAATGAAGAAGAATGCCAAAAATCATTAGATGCCTTATCTGAGGTAGCTCAAAGTGGCAAGGGAAATCTTTTAGAATATGCAATTGTTTGTGCAAAAAATAGAGCATCATTAGGAGAAATTTCCTACGCCTTAGAAAAACATTTTGGAAGATATAAAGCAAAAATAAATCTTATTTCAAACGTGTATAGTGCTAATACAAAAGATAGCGATTCCTTTAAGGAAGCTGTAAGACTTGCAAACGAGTTTGCAGAAAAAGAAGGTAGAAGACCAAGGATAATGGTTGCAAAGATGGGACAAGATGGACACGATAGGGGAGCTAAGGTTGTTGCAACTGGATATGCCGATATAGGTTTTGATGTTGATATGGGACCATTATTCCAAACCCCAGAAGAAGCCGCAAGGCAGGCTGTTGAGAATGACGTTCACATTTTAGGCGTTAGCTCTTTGGCAGCAGGGCATAAGACCTTAGTACCACAAGTAATTGAAGAGCTAAAGAAACTAAATAGAGAAGATATTATAGTTATTGTTGGTGGGGTTATACCTCCTCAAGACTATGACTTCCTATATAAGGCTGGCGCTGCTGCAATATTTGGACCGGGATCTGTAATTTCAGATTGTGCAATAAAGATGCTTAACATTCTTATGCAAGTAAATAAATAAAGAGTTTTTAGTTTGTTATATAAATAACCCAAAGCGGCATCCAATAAATAAGGATTGCCGCTTTTTTTATTCCTTTTGT
>JAISIA010000020.1 GCA_031262295.1 Bacteroidales bacterium
CCCAGATAATTAAACTTTACAGCAGAACCATTTAGGATATGATCACTTATTGTAATCTCCAAAGCCTTCAATGATGCTAAAACATCGGGATAAGCTATAGTAGTAGATGCTGAAATCTCCTTAGCTATCTGATCCATTTTTATATCTTGTCCTCTATAAATACGAGCAAGATACTTGTACCCGGGTACTTTACCCACTAAAATCTTACGTTTTACACGTACATAATCTATTGCCATAATTCTAAAAATTAAAAAAGTTAAACAATTTTTCTCATTCTTTTTTCAAGAAGAGAAACAAAAACATAGAATAAAAATGTTATTTGAGTACTCATTTATTTTTTTTCTATACAGCAAATATACAAACAAATAGAATGCAAAAATTAATGTGAAATCTAATAGTATCTAATGAACTCTAATAGTATCTAATGGCAACTAATGAATGCTATTTTAAAAAGATAATTACATAAAAAAAGCCTCTTTTTGAGGCTTTTTTTATTATGTTTATTACGTATTCCTATCTTTTATTTCTTGCCGTGACAATGCTTGTACTTCTTTCCACTACCACAAGGACAAGGATCGTTTCTATTAGGTTCTTTTTCTTTTACTATTGGTGTATGAGCATTAACATCTTTTTCTTCTTTATTTTCTTGAACAAAGTCAATGTCGTGTGTAGATGGTATTTGAAATGAAAAAGTTGTTTTATTATCTTTTTGTGTTATTGCAAAATCCCCAAGTGATATAATATCCATTCCTATTAACATATCCATTCCGCTTAATAATCCCTCTGTTACACGTATAGGACCTATCATCACATTATTAGGCAAACCTATATTAATCATATAGACATTTACTAATAATTCTGAGTGACTTGCAGTACTTGTAAGAGTTTTACTAATAAGAGGTAGGTTTAATTCTTCTACAACTTTTTTTGTTATTACGCTATTTGTTGCTCCTGTATCCCATAGTGCTCTATATTCTTTAAAAGGTTTATGTGATTCTTTATTATTTGGATTAAATGCCTGACTTATGTGACAAGGAGTATATAAAGCATTTGCTCTTCCAGTATGTTTTAGTGTGAAGGATAATTTTGGAATATTCATTTTTTTATACAAAAGCTACTCGTGAATGAAATGTTTGGGTATAATCATCTGGTCCAGGAGTACATTTTTGTATTAAAAATGTACCTAATTGGTGTGTCTTCTCTGTTTCAAATAGAGCATCAGCATCAGAATCATAAGCACCAATAACCTCTTCTCCTACAATAACTATATATTTATTATTGTATTTCTTCACCAACTCATCTTGATTGTCAAGATAATATTTAAATTCTTTCTCTAACATTATTAAAATAATTTTTGTTTGTTCTAATTCAAAACGCAAATATACGACAAAAATTTTATTTGTCAAGTGTTTTTCAAATACACATCTTGTTGTTTTTATAAAAATAACCATAAACAAAAAGAGTTTATCAAAATAAAAAACAAAAATAAAGTATAGTTTTTTATTAAAATTTATGTTAAAAATTTCAATTTTTTACAACTTTTAATATTTTTAAGTGAATAAATGCTAATTATGTTATAATAATACAGCAATTTATCAATAAAAAATTACAAGAAGTTACGAATTTATTTTCTAATCAATAATTTCTCTAATATTTTTAATTAATTATATTTATATCATATTGTTATATCAAATTTTTTTTATAAATTTGCAATCTAAAAACAATAGGGAAAATCTTTTTAATAATAAATATTATATTACTAAAAAAGCTCATTTATTATGGCTAAACAAAAAAACAACCAAAAGATTTCCATCTACACAGTGGATGATGTTCTGCAAATTCTTGATGTATCTCCTTCAACTCTATGGAGATTAAAACGAAAAGTCGGGATAAAAACCGAAAAAAACAAAAGAAAGACCCGTTATTCGAGTGAGGAGCTATACCTCTTAACAAAAACTTTACTTGAAGAACCTCTAAGTGATGAGGATGATAACAGAATGTTTGAGAAATATTTTTTAACAGATGAAGAACACTACTAAAAATTTTTTTACTATGGAAAACATTAAAGTAAGCTATTTCAGCAAAGTAACTTCAAAGCAAGTTACATTAAAAACTATGGACGATTGCGTTCAATTGATTAAAAACAAACCCTTACAATACTCACATCTAACAGAGAGTGAAGTTATACAAGAGTATAAAAGACTAAAACAAAATCATCAACTACCAGTTGTATGCTTTTCTGCAAATTTAGTTGGAGGACACAGAAAAGAGTGTATTCAAGAGTATAATAACCTATTAGTTTGCGATGTAGATCATCTTCCTACGGAAGAAGAGGCAAAGAAGGTGAAGGAAACAATTAGTAAGGATCCTTTCTGCCTTTTAGCTATGATTTCACCTTCACAATTGGGAGTAAAGTTTATTATTAAGCTCCCAAAACTTCCCAGAGCTAAAAATATTTTGAATCAGACTGCTAATAGTAAGCGTTTTGAAGAGTTGGATAATTTCCATAAGGCTTGGTTTCAAATTATCTCATCATACGTCTTTGATAGGTATTACATTCAATTAGACCCTTCTGGCTCAAATGTAAATCGCCTTTGTTTTCTTCCTTATGATAAGGATATTTATTATAATCCCCAGTGTAAGGAGTTTTGTTTGGAGAAAAATCAGGATAATATTCTTAGAACCTATCTAAATCTTTCTGCAACACAACCAAATATTGTGGGCAATAGGCATACTGCTGCATACGTATTAGATCAAAAATGTAGAGAAAATAACAGAAGCACAAAAGAGACAAGAGAATTTCTTTGTAAGTATTTTTCATTATCATCAAATGAGATAGATAGTATTCAAGCAAGTAATAGGAAATGCTCTCCTACAACAGGAAATGATAAGGATAATAATAGGAATAAAAATGATAATACAAAGAATAGGGTAATAACAAACAAAGAGATAATATCCCTTTTTGAAGAAAAAGCTATTATACATAAGAATGTTGTTGAGCAATGTTATGAGGTTTCTTATAAGAATGAAAATAATTTTGTACAATTGGATGAGAGTGTTAAAAATACAATTTTTAGATACATAACCAATACCTATCCTACTGTTCCAAAGCATAGGATTGTTTCATTATTAGAGACCGACCTTTGCGAGAAATTCAATCCTTTTAGAAGCTATTTCAATTCATTATCCCCTTGGGATGAAAAAGATTATCTTAAAGAGGTGGTTGATAAGGTTCCAACAAAAAATAAGGAGCTTTTCTATTCAGATTTAAAGAAATGGTTGGTTGGATGTGTTGCCTCAGTTATGAAGGATGAGCAGTATCATCAGTTTTGTTTTGTCCTTGTTGGTACTCATGGCAAGGGGAAGAGTAAGTTTTTTAGAAAACTTATACCATTGCCTTTTGTTAATAAATACTATCAGGATAATAAGTTAGACCTATTCAATAAGGATCTTATCTTTAAACTTGTACGTAATTTTATTATATGTGTTGAGGAAATTGATCGTTTTAATCATAATGCTTTTTTGGAGTTTAAAAATGTTGTTGCCAATAACCAATTGCAAGAAAGACCTCATTATGAAAAGCATCAAAAGAGTTTGATTCGCAATGCATCATTTTGTGCTACAAGCAATAAGTATCATTTTCTTTCAAAAGAGCAGGGAGAAAGGCGTTTCTATGTGCATGAAGTTACAGGTTTTATTCCACAAGACCTTACAATAGACCATGAAAAGTTATATTCACAAATATTTCATCTATATAATGAAGGTTTTCGTTTTTGGGAAGAGGAAGAAGAGATTGATAAGAGAATGGAATATAATGAAGAGTTTTCCGAAGCCTCACAGGAGGAGGAACTAATAAAGAAGTTTTTCTATGTTCCAAGCAATGAAGATATGCTTTGTGGCAATTTTGAAAAAATGACCACAACAGAGATAAGAAACCACATAGAAAACTACTTAGGTAATACAAAAATAGTTCTAAATCCCAGTAAGATTTCCCAAATTCTTAGAGAAATGGAGTTTGAGAAAAAGAAAATCAAAGGCAATAGATATTGGTGTATTAAGAGAGTAGATGGGTCTATAATTTCTATATAATTGATAACAAAACTAAATAAAAAAAAAGGGCAGGGGGCAAGGGGGGCAGGCATTTTTACAAACTTTTTTTATAATCACTAAAATCCCGCTAAACATTCTATCTTTAGCGGGATTTCTTTTTACTAAATAAATTTTTTTTCCTCATTTATTATGCCCCCTGCCCCCTTTTTTAATATATTTTTTACACTTATTTTTTTATCAATATATAAAATAAAATTTCTGTAATATATTGTAAAAAAATGCGATAAGTAAAAAAGTCCTTAGTTTTTTAAAAAAAAGGTTATTTCCAAAAAAACTTAGCTTATAAAAAGCAAATCTCCGCTCAAGAATTTGTCGGCAACTGACTGTTGTTTCATCCTACCAAAAGACTTGGTGTATTCTTTTTGTTTTTATGATTACAATCACTAATCCGATAGATAACTAAATGATGATTACCCGACTTCCGTAGGACTAATAAATGCCCGTTGCGGGTTCGGTTGCCGACCAAACGCTGTTTTAATTTCCTGAAACGAAGAAATAATTTCCTAAAACGAAGATTTAATTTCCTAAAACCTCGTTTTAGGCGTGCTGAAATATAGATATATAGGAAGGCTTATTTTATGATTTCATTCAAGATATTTGGTATATCTTCATCTAAATTACCTATATAATCTATGTGAGGTATTTTAAGTTTTTCAAGAGCTAATTTAAAACGTTTATACCCTTCTTTATCTCTTAAAGCAACCCAGCTTATGCCAAGAGCATCACATTGATTTTTATTTTGCTTAGATAGAGTATCTGCAACAAAAATATTAGTATTACGTGCTATAATTGCATCTGCACTCTCAGGATTCCCTTTCCCCATTAATTTTACTTCACATAAATACTTTTGCCCTTGATTTATTAGATAAAAATCAACTTCTCTATCAACCTTTTTATCTTTATCCTTTTTAAAAATAGATGCATCATAATACTTTTGATCTACTTTATATAGTTTGCAAAGAGTAAGCATAAGATATTTTTCTACACTTTTTCCCGCTGTACTCCACACCCCTCCACGTAGAGCAGCTCTTTTAACGGCTAAGGTATTTATTACAATAAGGCTTTCACTTACATTTAGATCAATACTAACTCCTTTGAATTTTATAGTTAGTGTAAAATCTATTTCATT
>JAISIA010000088.1 GCA_031262295.1 Bacteroidales bacterium
TCTTTAAATAAATCTTCGTTTTAGAAAATTAAAACGAGGTTTTAGAAAATTATTTCTTCGTTTTAGCAAAATAAAACAGCGTTTTATTTGAATTTTTCTTCGTTTTTTTCTGAAAAAATAAGGTTTTGAGTTTTTTAATTAAAAATTGAGGAAAACATATTAAAATTTGTTTGGATTATATTGATAATTAATAATTTGAAAAGCTGAAATTCCGTTAGGAAAAACAAAGGTCGGTTGCCGACAAATTTTGAGTCAAATGTTAAAAAATGTTAAATTTTGGCGAAAAAATTTACTAAAGTGTTAAAAAAGGGGTATTTTTTTGGGTATGAAATGTTAAAAAATTTTTGAATTTATATTTTTTGCTTATTGGAATTTAAGAAAAGGTATATGGGAATTGGGATTTGAAGGTATTTTTAAAAAAAATCCTTATATATTTATATGAAATAGGAAATTTATAAAAGGTTTTTTATCTTGTATAAGATAGCCCGCCTGTAAGCCAACATTAATTGGAGTGGATATTCTAAAAATATTGCAATCCATTTTTATACTTGCCCCAAAACTATTCTTTAATGTAGTATCAAAAAGCCCAATATCTGTAAAGACACTTGCTGAAAAACGCTGGATATATAAAAACCATCCAATAGGATAGTCGGGATATGCCAAAGGAAGATGATAGTTTATCTTTGCTCCATAGAAGTTCTTTGGGAATACATGATAGACTCCACGAGTAAAAGTGACAGCATTGTTGAAATAATATGGCTTTGGAGAGTTTCTTTGATAGGCAATATTTATTTCAAATCCATGATTTAGAAAAGGGGAAGGAATATAGGAATTTAAGCCAAAGGCAAAAATCCTTGCATTATTCTTCCTTATAGTTTGCTGGTACTTTACTGCAAGTGACACTCCCCAATAGGGGACAAGGTCATTTGTTGCCATAGAGTGGGAAAGACTTGCAGAAAAACTCCCTCCTAAGGTATTAAAAAGAGTATGTTCAGAATTTTCTGCCTCAAGAGGAATAAGATCAATTAGGGAATAGAGAAATGTTGTATTAAAATAGCCATTAAGATTATTTATTGTGTATTTATAGGGCAGAGCAACAGAAATATCGGAATTTATCTCGTGCTTATTGTAGTAGAAATACTTTAATCCAACATTTATTATTGGGTAAAAACCCTGATAGGTGTAGTTTATATATAACCCATCCTTATCCTCTGCCAAAAGATGCTTATATCCTCCTGAAAGTATTGAGCTTCCAAGAAGGTTTTGTGAGAAAAATGAAAGTCCCAATCCCACATCTTGACTTTGTGCATCAATGTATAAGGGTGCCCAAGAGTGGAAATTAAAAAGGTGATTCATCTTTTTATACTCTTTGCTTTCCCATATTGTATCCTTAATCTTATTGCTTGAAAGGATAAAATCCTCTTGTTTAGTTATCATCTCTGCAAAATGAAACAAAGGAGTAGGCGTTTTAATATCAACTAAATCTATGTTTTCTAATGGAGAGATTGATATAAAATATCCATTTCCACTATATTGGCTAAGAATAATGCTATCTTCCTTAAAGGAATAGTTTTCTACTCCAAATTGAGTAAGGCTATGTTTTGTGATAATATTGTTTTTACTTTTTTCATCTAAGGAATAGATTTGGTATGTATTGTCGTAATCTCCAATAAAGTATAGTTTGTTGTTGTGAAATTTTAGTCTTGTTATATTATTATAACTAAAAGGAGTTAGGGGAGAGTATTTTTTAGAAACCACATCATATTTCCCTATTTGTTTTCCATTTTCATTGGAAAGGATAACATATATTTTGGTTGTGTCATTGCTAAATGCTGGGTATGAAAGTTTATTATAAATACCTTCGTTTTCAAATTTCTCAACAATTTTTTTTGTAATTCTATCAATTATTACAAGATTATGATTATTCAAAGAATCTTCCTCAATTGCTGCAATAAGGTTATTATTAAGTGGATTAAATGTTGGAGTGTATAATCTCTTTTTAAATGATAGTCTTTTGTGTTGTTTTGTTGAAATATTATATTGAATTAAATCGGCATAGTTTTCGTTTTCCCATCTTGGATGATACTTCTTTTCAGACCAAATAAGCAAACCATCCTTATAAGCTATATCATTATTTATTATACTTCCTGTAAAGGATATTTTATTTTCTTCATTTTTATCAATAATAACTAATCTTGGGGTCTTATAATATGAGGTTTTAAGGCTAAGAATTGAGGAATCATTAATTGGAATTGGGGAGAGGTAGTTTGTGAAAAAATGTTTTTCTGGAGAAATCTCCTTATTTTCTCTATTTTTATTGGATATTTGATATATGCTATCCTCCTTTTCCCAATTCTTTTTTAGAGAGTACATCATCTGGTAGTAGAAGTCCTCTATATTGATGTTAATTTTCTTTTTCTGGCTTTTACCAAAGGTTTGTATTTTCCAAAAATTCCTTCCAACATTTTCAAGCATATCGCCCCAAATATCCTTATAATATTTTTCTCTTGCAAAGCTCACAAGGTTGTACCCAAGAATGTACTCATTGGGAACGTAGTCCTTCATTGACCCTTGTAGTGCTTTATCGTAGCAATATATGCCTTTATCCAACACTTGTGCCTTAAAGAACATATTAAATTCGGGAGTTTTCCCTCTTAATGTTGGACTTAATGCTGTTTCTGCAACAACGGCATCGCCTTCTAAAAACCAATTAGGGATGAAAATCCCCATTATAAGTCCGTATATATGCTCTCCGAAAATATTTATTAGGGTTTTTGATGCTCCTTTTTTTATTGCAAGGGTTTGTATTGAATGTCTTATTTCGTGAATTGTAAGATGCCACATATTGGGATAGGCATAGTTGTCGGGCTGATTAGTCATCCACATTTCAATACGCTTAGGTGCCATAATTGTTAAGCCGTTTGCGTAGGAGGTATTTGTGTGAAGAAGTATTGGAAATTTTGGCATTGGAGTATTTAGACTTTTTCCTATAATAGGGGAAAGAGTATCTATGACTGATGCCATGCTTTGTGCTGTCCTTTCATAGAAGGAAGGATAAATGATTTGAAACTTTGGGGTATTTATTTCCCTCCAAGAGGTTGAACAATTATCAACTCCTGTGTTATAGTATTGCGAAAAAGTATTGTTGGAAAAAGACAATATAAAAATGAAAATAAGAAGCCTTAAAAGTGTATTATATTTTCTTTGTAGGCTACTTATTTTCATTTTATGTTTCTTTTCTTTAAGAAACATAAGTATTTTTATTTGTTAGGAATATTTTTTAATGTTGCATTAAGATAGTCCCAGAATTTTTGAACCGATTCAATATTTACTCTTTCATCAGGAGAGTGTGGGTTCATAATTGTTGGACCAAATGAAATCATATCCCAAGATGGATAAACTCCACCAAGCAAACCGCACTCTAAACCTGCATGAATTGCCATAACCTTAGGAGTTACGCCATACAAATCTTCGTATGTCTTTTGCATTGTCTTTAAGATAGGTGAGTCCATATTTGGTTTCCAGCCCGGATATCCTCCTTCAAACTTACATTTTGCTCCACCCAAAGCAAAGACACTTTCCATCATTGTAGCTAAATCCATCTTTGCACTATCCACACTGCTACGAATTAGGCAAGAAATCTTAATTGTGTTTTCCTCACTTTTAACAATTGCTAAGTTTGTTGAAGTTTCTGTAAGGTCTTTCATTGAATCGCTCATACGAATTACTCCATTAGGGCAGGCATAAATGCTACGAATAAGTCTTTTTTGAGTATCTAAATCCATAATATCCTTTGGTAGGGCGGTAGGATTAAGGGAAATTTCTATTGAAGGCTCAACTAAGGAATATTCTTTCTTTATCTCTTGCTCTACACTGCTTATTTTTTCCTTTGCTTGTGCAACTTTGTCTGTTGGAATTAATATTGTAGAGAAGGCTTCTCGTGGTATTGCATTTCTAAGACTTCCTCCGTCAATTGAGGATATACGTAATTGCAATTCTTCCAAAGCATAGAATAGGCGGAAAAGAACTTTGTTGGCATTGGCTCTTTGTAGGATAATGTCCATTCCACTATGTCCGCCTTTTAATCCTTTTACGTTAAGAGTGAATGCAGAATATCCAGCAGGGATGCTTTCTTTTTTGAAGTCAAAAACAAAAGTTCCGTCAATACCTCCTGCACATCCAACATAAAGTTCTCCTTCTGTCTCTGAGTCTAAGTTTAAAAGTATATCTCCTTTAAACATATTTGGCTCTAAACCGAAGGCTCCTGTCATTCCTGTCTCTTCATCTATGGTAAATAATGCTTCAATATCTCCGTGAGGAATTGACTCATCTTCCAAAACTGCTAATATTGCAGAAACACCTATTCCATTATCTGCTCCCAATGTTGTACCTTTTGCTCTAACCCAAGCATTATCTATCCATGGAAGTATAGGATCTGTTTCAAAATTGTGCGATATATCAGAATTTTTCTGCGGAACCATATCAATATGTGCTTGTAGTATGACTCCTCTTTTATTTTCCATACCCTTTGTTGCAGGCTTTTTCATTATTATATTGCCCACTTTATCAACCTTACATTCTATATTATGTGTCTTAGCAAAGAGAACAAGGGCATCTCTTAGCTTATCTTCCTTCTTAGAAGGATGAGCTATGGAACATATCATATCAAAATTATTCCATAAATTCTTAGGTTCTAAATTTTTTATTTCACTCATAGTTCTTAGTGTTTAATTATTATTATTGGTTTTATTTATTTTTTTGTCCGTATTACTTAAATTCTGCTATCTTTTTTCCTATATTTTCTTCCTCTTTTTCTTTGTTATAGAAAACAATTATTTTAAAATTTGTTGTTCTACAAACGAATAAGGTAAAAGATTTATTTCCTCCTTAGTAATTTCTCTATCAAATATTCCATAAAATGCCGATCCCGAACCACTCATTTGAGCATATAGAGCACCAAGAGAATATAACTCTTCTTTGATTTTCTCTAAGTGGGGATACATATTGAATATTGGTTTTTCAAAATCGTTTTTTATGAAGTTTTTCCAAGAAGATATGGGAAATTTTTCCAAAGTATTAAGCAAATTAATCTCACTTTTTCCCACTTGGACTTCTTTATAAGCATCCTTAGTATTGATAATTGTGTCATCCTTTACTATTAATATAGTCTTTCCTTTTAAGGATAGGGTGGTGGAGGAAAAACTATCTCCCTTTTCAAAAGCAAAGGTTGGTATATTATAAAGGAAGAAAGCACAATCTGAACCTAATTGTTGAGCATATTTTTCCATATCTGTTAGGGATAGAGATAAGGAAAACATATCATTTAACATTCTTATTGTAAAAGCACAATCGCTACTTCCTCCTCCAAGACCAGAACCTATTGGAATGTTTTTATGCAAATGAATATTCACATTTCCAATTTGTGGATAGTCTTTCTTTAAAATTAGATATGCCTTATAGCAAAGATTATCCTCATTAGGGCAATTTCCTATATCCAATCCTGTTGTTGTAATTGTGGAATGTTTATCTTTGCTTAGGTTTATCTCTAATATATCTTCCAAAAAAACGGGATAGAACATAGTTTCTATGTTATGAAACCCATCATCTCTTTTTTCAATAATGTTTAATCCAATATTTATTTTGCAATTAGGATAATATATCATCTTTTTAGTTTAGTTTTTTTTATTTTAATCTTGTTTTTCTTTGTTTTTTTTCTTCTTATTGTAGTGTTAAAACTAAAATTTTAAATAATTAATACTATGTTTTGTGCTTTTCTTTCTTTGCCGCAGGAAACAATATGTTGTTTAATATAAGTCTATATCCCGCAGAGGAAGGAAACAAAGAAAGATCTGTTGGAGGATCTCCAACAAAATGCTGATAGTCCTCAGGGTCATGTCCTCCTAAAAAGGTCCAAGTGCCTTTTTGAAACTCACCATGAATGTAGCGAACCTCATCAATAGATTTGTTTTCTCCAAGAATAACAACGTTTGTTTTAAGTAATTTTTTGTTAAATGCAGTACTTTGACCCATAAAACCCTTTATAATCTTTGTGTGATTCTGTGTTAGCATAGTTGGAATCCAATCCCATTTTGCAGAAAAGTCAAAAAGTACGAATAGATCGTTCTTTTCATTTACACTACCTCTTCCATCCTTTGTGTCAATATTTGATAAACTATACTTGTAGGGATTAGTTTCTACAACAAAATCTTTAAAAGCAAAACATTTAGAATAGTCTAATTTTTGTTGGCATAAGGGATCTATGGGATCGTAATCAAAAACTGCATCACAAATATCAGTATTTTCTGCTGCAAGAGCAATATCGAAGCTATCAGGAGCTGAACACATAGCAAACATAAAGCCGCCTCCAGAGACAAATTCCTTGATTTTCTTTGCCACAAATAGCTTCATCTTAGAAACTTTATTAAATCCTAACCTCTTAGCTCTTTCTTCATTCAAAGCAACATCCTCTTTATACCATTTTTGATTGCGATAATTGCCATAAAATTTACCATATTGTCCTGTGAAATCCTCATGATGGAGATGTAACCAATCGTAAAGAGGCAATACTCCATTAATAACGTCCTCGTCATAGACAACATCGTAGGGTATTTCTGCATAAGTTAGAACCAAAGTCACTGCATCATCCCAAGGAAGTTTATTTTTGGGGGAATAAACTGCTATCTTTGGTGCTTTATGAAGAAGAACAACCTCCATATTAACCTCATCATTGCTTATAAAGTTTATGATTTCCATTGCCTGAACATCGGCAATATTACTATAAGTTACGCCTTTTAACTTGCAATTCTTTTCAATATTCTCATCATACTTTATTAGGAAAGACCCACCTTTATAATTCAATAGCCAAGAAACCTCTTTTTCATTTTGCAAGGTAAAGAAAGCCACTCCGTAGGCTTTAAGATGGTTTTGTTGAGTCTCATCCATTGGGATAAGAATGTAGGTAGCAAAACAATTTATGCTTAAAAATGTAAGTAGAAAGGCAGTTATAATCTTTTTCATATTTAATTTTATTATATAGGAAGTTCATCATCCTCTGGAAGATCATCATCATCGTTCATCTTAGATGGTAGTATAGTTGCCATTGGTTGAGTATTTCCAAAATTATCATTAGCACCCAAAGGAGAATATCCCTTATTGGAAGAATCAAAATTTACGAATTTAGCATATTTATTTTCAAATCTAAGATTAACTTCTCCAACTGGTCCCGAGCGATGCTTAGCAATATTGACAACAGCCAAACCTTCTGTTGAGATATTATTTTCTTCCATAGCCTTAGTCTCACCATAGTACTCTGGACGATAGATAAACATAACTATATCTGCATCCTGCTCAATTGCTCCTGACTCTCTAAGGTCGGAAAGCATAGGTTTTTTTGTTCCTCCTCTTTGTTCTACAGCACGCGATAATTGAGATAGGGCAAGAATAGGCACACCCAACTCCTTTGAAAGGGACTTTAATTGTCGTGAAATTGTGCTTATCTCTTGCTCTCTGTTGCCATTCTTACCATCACTATTTCCACTCATAAGCTGTAAATAGTCAATAAAAATCATCTTTATATCATATTTTTGCTTCAATCTTCTACATTTTGCCCTTAATTCATATATTCTAAGCTGTGAAGTGTCGTCTATATATATAGGAGCTTGGGATAATTTTGACAAATCGTTTAAACGTTGCTGCTCTAAAAGCGTTAGTTGATCTCCACGCTTTAATCTATCTCCCGAAATTTCCACCTCAGAACTTACTAACCTTAATGTAAGTTCCAAAGCCGTCATCTCCAAAGAGAAAAACGCCACAGGGATATTAAAATCCACTGCCATATTTCTTGCAATTGAGAGAGCCAAAGCTGTTTTCCCCATAGAAGGACGAGCAGCTAATATTATTAGAGTCCCTTTTTGAAATCCCGAAGTAAGGGAATCAAGATCCTTAAATCCAGAAGGCACTCCTGAGGTTGCACCTCCTGCTTGTATGGTTTCCATAATTTGCTTATGGGCATCTGAAACGAGTATATCCAAACTTTGAAAGTCACTCTTAAAGTTCTTATCGCTTAAATCCATAAGATGAGTCTCTGTTTTGTCCAAAAGATCTATAACATCATTTGTCTCATCGTAGGCATCCTTTATTGTTTGTGTGGAAAGACGTATTAGTTCTCTTTGAATGAATTTCTCAGATAATATACGTGCATGATATTCTATGTGAGCTGCCGAAGTAACTCTATCAGTTAGTGAAGAAATCTTATAAGCTCCTCCCACCAAATCCAAGACCCCGTTTTTCTTTAATTGTTCAACAACGGTTAGAATGTCAATAGGAGAGCCTTCATGAAAGAGTTGATTAATTGCTTTGAATATTTCCTTGTGTTCAGGTGTATAGAAAAATTCTTCCTTTATTATATCTATTGAATTAGTTATTGCATCCTGATCCAATAAAAGAGCACCCAAAACCGATTCTTCCAAATCTAAAGCCTGCGGAGGTAGCTTTCCATTTAATTGAAATGCTTGATCCATGCTCAAAGAGTGCCTTTTCGTTTTTAAAATCCCGTCCTTAATTTCCATACTCCTTATTATTATATGTTTTTTGTTTTCTTTAATAAACTTTTTTTAATAAATATTTTCTGCAAATATAGGATAAAAAAAACTTGAATTTTCACATTGTTCATAATTTTTTTCCTTTTGTCGGCAACTAACTTTTATTTTTCCTTACGGAAGTTTGGTTTTATAATTACATATCTTTAATCCGACCGCCAAGCGGCATTTAATTATCCTACGAAAGTCAATAATTAACAATCAATTCTACAAAAACAAAGACTTAAATCTTACATTTTTTAAAGAATATTTAACAATTTTTTTATCAAAAACCCCCAGATTTTAACATTTCTTCCTCATAAAAAACACAAAATTTGACGAATTTTTAACATTTATTCAATTTTTCAGTTTTCACTATGCAAAAATTTGTTAAAATTTTCTAAAATTTTTAATTCACTAATTATCAATATAATTAAAGCAAATTTTAATTAAAAAAATCAAAACCTTATTTTAATAGAAAAAAAACGAAGAAATATTCAAATAAAACGCTGTTTTATTTTGCTAAAACGAAGAAATAATTTACTAAAACGAAGATTTGTTTGAAGATAATACATTAATAATAAATTAATTATATTATCATTAAAAATAAAAATAAGTATTGGGAGAATTAAGACTTTATTGCCCTTAAAGGCTCTTTGTTTTGGGCAAAGATATAAAAAAGATTTGATATATGCAAATGGGGTTCTCCAATTTGGGAGGTTTGGACTTTTAACATTTGAAAGGAAAAATGTTAAAAATTTTTTGAAAATACATTATATAAATTTTAAATTTTTTTTAGGCTAAAAAATATATTTTAAACCAAGAAATTTAGTTTTATTCCTCCCTAAAACTTGAATTTTTTCCTGTTTTTCTAAAAAATATTATCAGATTATAATAAAATCATTAGTGTTATTCATTATTGTTATTATTTTCTTTTAATTTTGTATAAATATAATAAAATTAATGATATATGTAAATAAAAATAGGGGATATTTTAATCCATATTTTGAATAAATAAATAAAAATACAATATAATTATATTTTTTTGTTAAATAAAACATCTATTAAGTTTAATTTTTTATATTTTTGCCTTTGTTAAAAGACACAAGATAAACAAGATTAATTAATGATAAATGAATATGAAAACTACTAAATTTTTCACATCAATTCTTCTTTTTGCATTATTATTTGTAGGATGTTCATCTGATAAAAGTGGTGCTTACCAAATGGTTTTCGTTGAAGGAGGAAGTTTTATGATGGGTTGTGATGAGAAATCAAATAATGATTGTCAAAAAAATGAGCTTCCAATGCACGAAGTTAATGTAGAGAGTTTCTATATTGGTAAATATGAAGTGACACAAAGGCAATGGAAGGATATAATGGATACAAATATTTCCAACAATCAATGTGAAGATTGTCCTGTCACCAATGTTTCTTACAATGAAATTCAAGAATTTTTGCAAAGACTACGTCAAAAAACAGGTATAAATTATCGTTTGCCAACAGAACAAGAGTGGGAATATGCAGCCAAAGGAGGGATAAAGAAGAATACTTTCAAATATTCTGGAAGTGATAATTTGAGTGATGTTGCATGGTATATTAATAATTCAGACAATATTACTCATAAGGTAGGAACGAAAAAAGCAAATGAGATTGGGATTTATGATATGAGTGGTAATGTTTGGGAATATACCTCTACTCCATATAGAGCATACGGTGAAGCAAATGAAGAATTGGTAGGGCAAAATAGCGATAGCAACTACTATGCAATTAGAGGTGGATGTTTTGATTTTGTATCTCAAACTTCAAGAATTGTTTATCGTGGTAGTATTCTACCAAATGTGCAAACAATTGGCTTAGGTTTCCGTCTTGCATACGATGAAACAGAAGCACAAAAAGTAAATAAGGAAAAGTAAAAAAAATAGAATTATAAATATAATTTATAGTTTATTATATTTTTTCACAAATAAATATAAGTTTATCATTGCTTTTGTTTGTTGTGAAAAATAGATAAATTTTTCCACCTTCTTTTATCTTTGTTTGATTTCTTATATTTTCTACACTTATAGGAAAATTTCTAATTGTGATATTGGCTTTATCTATGTTTTTTGCAATATCTTTTATTGTATTTCTATTATAAGGTATAATATCTTTAATAATAAATCTTCTACATGGAGCGCTTTCTATCTTTTCTTTTGAAATAAATAGATGGGAAAACTTTGAAAGTTTAGTTAAATTAAAACGTTTTGATAGTACTTCAAAAGCTGATGCCTTCATTAATGAAGAAAAAGGTTCGTACAAATAATTTCCTTTTTCTAATATATCATCCTCTGCATATTGTTCATTGCTTTGTTTTTCTTTTTCAATAAAAGAAAATTTATTCTCTTTACCTTCCTTATTAATATCTATGCAAAAATATACTATATCATTTTCCTTGTTTTCCCTATTGATTATTACAAACAACTCCTTGCATTCATTCTTGTAGGAGATAATATGTATTTGTTTTATATGAGGAATTTTGCTTTTTAGAATTGAAATATCCAATAGAGGAGATAGCTTTACATATATATTATTTGCCCTATTTAGTAATTGAGGAATAATTTCTACAATATTTGGAGAGGAATCTTCCAAAAGAAATACTTTTTTTCTATTTATATCTCTTCTTGAAGGGTCAATATATATTGATGTTATATCGTTTTTGTTTTCTATTTCTTTAAGTGAGTTTCCACAAAAAAAGGTGACATTATCTATATTTAGTGTTTTAAAGTTTTGTTTAGCTAATAGGAATAGCTTTTCATTTTTTTCATTATAGTATAGTTTCTTTATTTTCTTTGCAAAAAACATATCATCTATTCCAAAACCAGAGGTCAAATCAAATAGAATAGTATCTTTTTCTAATAAAGACGCCTTATATCTTGCACAAAATTCAGAGGAGGTTTGTTCTAAAAAAAGTTTTTGAGGATAAATTATATTGTTTTCTTTATACAAGGAAGGGAATTTATCCTTTGCAATATTCCTTCCTTGAATTTGTTCTATGCATAATTTAATGTCAATTTCTTTATTTTTATTGCTTAATAGTAGGTTTAAGGGATCGGAATTAAGGTTGTTTTCTATAAATATCCATTCTTCCTTATTTGGAATTTTCATTATAAAAAGAGGATGGTTTATTTTCTTCCTGTATTATTCTTCCTTTTTGAATCCTTAACTCTAAAAGTTTGTCTTACCGTATTTTTTTTCTTTTGAGAGTACTTTCTAAGTCCAGAAGGATTTCCATTTTTTGCCCTATATTTTTGACTACTGCAACCACTAAGAGTAGTTACTCCAATGAATATTGCCAAAAAAAGAATAACTAATGTGCCTATATTTTTTATCTTCTTCATAACTCAAAATTTATATACCACTATTTATTGTTTAAATTCTTAGTTTTATTATTGTGATTTATCTTTTCTATTTTATTAATCTCAGTATTCTCTATCTTATCTGTTGTTTTGTTAAAGTCGGGTAGTATTTTAGTTGTATCAATAAAAAGATTTAATATAAGGTATATTCCAAAAATTATAAGGATTGCACCAATTACCCTATTCATATAAGTAATTACCCTATCTGTCATAAACCTTTTTAATTCGTTTGCTATGGCACATTTTAGTAAATCCATAGAAAAGACTGTTGCAAGAATTGAAACAAGAAACAATATCTGCAAATGAGTTGTTGGATAATTGCTCGCAACACTTACAGGTAATAACCAAAATATCCAAATACTTGGATTTGCAATATTGAAAGCAAAACCTTTTGCAAAATATTTTAGTTGTGTCTTAGACTTTATTTTAATATCCTTTGAATGAGGTTGGGTTATATGTTTCTTCATTGCAGTATAAACACCAAAACCTAAAAGAAAAAAGCCTCCAATGACAGAGAGTATTCTTTGTGCATTAGTCGTAGCAAAGGCGGAAGAAAGACCATACCAAGCAATAAAAGCCATAGAAATATCGCTTATTGAAACTCCTATTGCAAGCTGTGCTCCTTTTTTGAATCCCCAACTTATACTTGTCTGTATTAAAGAAAAGAAAGCCGGTCCTGCCATTAAGGCAAGAGTTAATCCTAAAAGGATGCCCTGAGTTATGGTTTGAAAATATATCATCTATACAACAATTATTCAATTTTAGCTTGCAAATATAATAAAATTGTTTTCAATATATACAAAAACAATAATTTGTTTTAGTCGGCAAGCCTGCAACAGGCTTTTATTAGTCCTTGCGGAAGTCGGCAACCGACCTTTATTTCGTCCTTGCGGAAGTCTGGTTGTCGGCAACCGACTTTTATTTTGTCCTTGCGGAAGTCTGGTAGTCTTCTTATAAATTATCAATCCGATAGGTAAATAAATGCCCGTTGCGGGTCGGAAGTTTGGTTCTATAATTACATATTCTTAATTCGGATAGGTAAATAAATGCCGCTTGGTATAAGGAAGGCAGGATTGTATAAAAATGTATTTTCAAAAAATTTTTAACATTTTTTCCTTCAAATGTTAAAAGTCCAAACCTCCCAAATTGGAAACCTCCATTTGCATATATCAAATCTTTTTTGTACCTTTGCCAAAACAAAGTTTTTCTTAGGCAAAAGACATAATATTTCCCCCAATACTTATTTTTATTTTTAATGGCAAGATAATTATTTAATTATTAGTTTATTATCTTTGAATAAATCTTCGTTTTAGAAAATTATTTCTTCGTTTTAGCAAAATAAAACAGCGTTTTATTTAAATATTTCTTCGTTTTTTTGCTTCAAAAATCAGGATTTTGTTTTTAAAATTAAATTTTTGGAAAATTATATTAAAATTTGCTTGGATTATATTGATAATTAATAATTTGAAAAACTGAAATTCCGTTAGGAAAAATAAAGGTCGGTTGCCGACAAAAATTGAGT
>JAISIA010000081.1 GCA_031262295.1 Bacteroidales bacterium
AAAAAAACTAAGAATTATTTTTTCTAACGCTTTTTAAAATAAGTAGGTTCATTGGATTTGGATATAATCCTTCTATATTTTTTTGATAAAAACGCAAAACTTGATCATAGTATAGAATAATTATAGGAGAATTATCCATAATTATGCTATCCATTGTTTTGTATAGCTTTTCTCTTTTTATTATATCATTTTCTCTTTGTGATAATTCATAAAGATTATCAAAGTATTTATTGGAAAAATGTGTGTAATTAGGTCCTTTTGGTGCAAAATTCTTTGAATAGAATAGTGAAAGGTAGTTCTCACTATCAGGATAGTCAGCAATCCAACTTCCTCTAAAAAACATAGACTTGGATTGTGCTATTTGTTCTCTTAAAGCTCCCGGTGGCGTAACTTCAATCCTTACATCCAAATCCAAAAGATTTAGTTGTTGTTGAAGGTACTTACATAAATCCAAGTAGGTTGATGTTGTTGCCAAAGAAATTGTAGGAATATTTCCTCCTAATTCTTTTTTTGCAATCTCCAAAAGTTGTTTTGCCTTTTGAGGATTATAATCATAGCCATAAGAAGAAGCCGTATCCGATCCTAATAATCCCCTTGGTATTATCCCTCCTTTATGGTAATAACCAATGTTATTACGCATATATTTTATCATTTTCTTCCTATCAAAGGCATAATTTATTGCTTGCCTAACCTTTTTATTAAGCAGAGGATTATCCTTTTTGCTTAATTTTTCATCAACTAAAAAGCCCAAATATTCTGTATTTAGATAGGGTTGTTTTGATAGGGATATTCTATTTTTATATTTCTCTTTTAAATTTCCTTGTTTTGTGAGCAACTCATCCTTATATGCGGGGTCTATTCCTGAGATAAAATCTATATTTCCCTTAATAAACTCCAAAAAAACAGATTGTTTATCTACAATAAAACTAATATTTATTGCATCCAAATAAGGTAATTTTTCTCCATAACTATCCTTTTCAAAGTAGTCTTTATTTTTTAGCAATACAAGTTTTACTCCTTCCTTCCAAAACTTAAAATAGAATGGTCCTGTTCCTATGGGATTCTTTCTAAAATCTTCTTTGTAAAGTTCAACAATTTCTTTTGGAACAACGAAAGTGTAGGGCATAGTTAGTAGTCCTAAAAAAGGAGAAAAAGGTTGTTTAAGTTCTATTTCAAATATTGTATCATTTATTGCAGTAAAGCAATAGTTATTATTCTTATCCTTATTTACTAAGTTGAATATCCACGCCCCGGGTGAGGCAACCCTTTCATCCAAAATCCTATTAAAGGAATAGACAAAATCCTCTGCTACAACCCTTCTTTTCTTACCTTTCCACAGGGGATGAGGATGAAAAAAGACATCGTCTCTTAGAAAGAATGTGTATTTTAATCCGTCTTCTGAAATTTTATATCCTTTGGCTATTGAAGGTAGAATGTTGAGTGCTGAATCCAATTGAAGGAGTCCGTTGAATATTTGTAAGTCTGCCCATATCATAGCTTGATCCTTAGCAAAGGCAGGGTCTAATGAGGCTATGTTTGCACTTTCATTGTAGCGAAAAACCTTTTTTTTATCTAATTTTTCAAACTTTTTGCAAGAAGATAATGAAGATAATGCTATTAAAAACGATGAAAAAATAATGAAAAAATAGGTCTTTTTGCAATACATTTATAGAATTATTACATTATTGTTTTTTTAATGTATCAAAATTCTTACCAAAAACTCCTTGAACCTTAGCTATGGATATAAAGGCATTGGGATCTATTCCACGTATTAGACGCATAACCTCAACCTTATCTTGTTTCTTTGCTATTATCATAAGGACTTTTTGTTCTTTTTTAGAGTACCATCCGTGTGCATCCATAATTGTTACTCCTCTTTTAAGCCCTTGACCTATTGCATCAGCAATTAGGGAAGACTCATTTGAGAATACCATAATCTGATAGGATTGTTTATTTCCGTCAATTGTCAAATCCAATATATAGGTAAAGACAACCATAACAACATAACCATATACTATATTTGTAAGAGTCATATCTGGAAGAATGAAAAGGGCAGAAAAGATTATGAATATATCAATTGAGAGAATCACTTTCCCTGCTGTGATATTCCTATACTTTGTTACAATTAGTGCAATTATGTCTGTACCCCCTGAATTTCCTCCATTATTAAAGGTGATTCCAAGTCCCACACCTGAAAGACCTGCTCCTATTATGGCACACATAAAGGGTTCAAACTCCTTTGCGTTTATGTGTTGTTCTATATGTATGATTTGTTGCCATAATATGAAGAAGAAGGAGGCAACTAATATTCCAACAATTGTGTTTAATCCAAAGCGGGGTCCTAATATTTTTAATCCAACTATTACAAGCAAGGAGTTTATTGCAAGATTTGATATACCCACAGGTATATTTGTTGCTAAATATATTATGGAAGACATACCTGCAACTCCACCTGCTATTATGTGTTGAGGAATTAGAAAGACTGACCAAGCAAATGTATAAAGTGCTATCCCAAATATTATCATTGAGTATTGCCAAATATACTTTCCTACTGAGGTTTTAGTAAATTTCTTTATATCTTCTATTGAACTTAGGTTTTGCATCATAATTTTATAGTTTTTTTATTGTAATTTGTGAGTTTTTATTCTTTTTAGTGATTTGCCTTTTTCTTCAATAAAGCTAATTATTCTTTGTTATTTCAAATAGATTTGGTCTAAAAAATCAATTAAATTATTTCCTCTAAGGTTTCTTGCAACTATATTACCAGAGGAATCAACAACTATGTTTTGAGGAATGCTTTCTAAGTGGAATAATTTTACAACTATACTATTCCATTGTAGGAGATCGGATACATTTTCCCAAATTAACCCATCGTCATTTATTGCTTTTAGCCATTTTGTTCTATCTTTATCTAAGGAAACTCCAAGAATTGAGAATCCATTTTTAGCGTATTTGTTGTATGCTTCCACTAAATACTTGCTTTCTCTTCTACAAGGGACGCACCAAGATGCCCAAAAATCTATTAGAACATAGCTTTTGTCTTTTATATATGAGTATAAATCAACATCAATTCCATCTTTATTTGGAAGGGAAAAATTAATTACCTTCTCTCCTATCTTATCTTTTTTCTGTAAATCCTCAACATATTGCTTTAATAGGTTGTATTGATACATCTTTTTTGCCTCTCCATTTAATTGAGACACTACATCTATAAGCTCATTATCTTTTAAGTAAGGAGCCAAATAGCTACTTATAACCAAAGGTGCATAGAAGGTGTTAGGATTTTTTGAAACGTCATCCATTAAACATTGTAGCGGATTAGCAGAATTGTTACATTGATTTACAACTTTTGCATAAAGGTCATTCTTTTTTGAACCTTGTATTGTCATCTTTTCAAATTCTTGTTTGCTTCCATTAATGGTTATCTTGTCATTTTCCATAAAGAAGGAGAAGTCTCCATTGTGAATTGGAAGTTGAATTTGTGCAACACAGACAAAAGGTACTACACCTTTGAATTGAAACTTTCCATTAACTATTTTAGTGTTGAAGACTTTCTTTTCTCCGTTTTCTAACAATAGGGTCAATTTCACATCTCCGTCATCCACATTTGTGAAATTCCCTGTTATTTGATAGCCATAAGTATTTGTTAATTCTTCTAATTTATATTGCAATTGAGGTATCCTTATATTCTTGTCTATAATAATACCTTTATCATCTACCAAAATATTATAAGGTATTGCCTTTACCATATATTTTTTTGCAATACCGCTTTGCCAAACTCCCTTTTCAAAAACATTTTCCCAAGGAAGTTTAATCTTCTTTATTTCTTTTCTCCATATTGTTTCATCCTCGTCTAAGGATATTCCAATAACATCAAATCCTTTTGAACTATATTTTTTGTAGTTTTTTAGTATTTCATCATTTTCTTCCATTGAAGTTCTATCTTCAAAAGCAAAGAAATTAATTAGGACAAACTTCTTTCCTTTTAAGAAAGAATATAGGTTAATGTTTTTGTTGTTGGAATTTTTCAATGTAAAATCAGGAGCCTTCTTTCCAATATCTATACTATTTAGGCTTTTTTCTCTTTCTCTTAATTTAAGGTAGAAATATGTTTGGGTTGCAGGTTTCTTTAATGTGTTTAAGGTTTTGTATAATTCTTCATAATCCCATTTATATGCTAAGAAGGAAGCAATAATGTCGGAACAAAATATATGAGTTGGATTATTTATCACCCAATTATCCAATCTTCTTAGATGCACATCAAAGTCTTCTTTTTCCAAAGGTAGGGTTGTTTTGTACCAATTATCTGTCCAAGGAGAGCCTTTAACGGAAAAGTTACTTGCATTTTTAGCATCCAACTTTATGGTATAGGTTGTAGGTTCTAAATATATGCGATACTCTCTTAAACCATTTACTGTCAAAAGTGCAGGAACAATATCCTTTATTGGACTTCTAAAAACGAATTTCCCTTCATATATTTGAGCCGTATCCACTCTTTCATTTCCATCATTGAAATATGAACGCAGAGTAACGAAACCTTTAAATGAATTTAACACTTCTCCATTTATAACATATCCTTGTCCAAAAGGAATGGTTTGAGAGAAAGATATTGCTGATATTATTAATGCAAAAAATAAAAAAAATAATTTCTTTGTCATAGTTGGTTTGTTTATATATTTCTTTTTTATTTTATTCTATCTATATATTTAATTTTATAAAGCATTTTATTTATATATGCTTTATGTTTTCTTATATTTAATTTACCTATAATTTTTAATAACCCTATCCAATTCTCTTTTTGTTTGATTTTGTTTTATAGTCTCTCGCTTATCATAAGAATGTTTTCCCTTTGCTAAGGCAATTTCCAACTTTGCATAGCCTCTATAATCAACAAAAAGTAGGGTTGGAATTATGGTTAATCCTTTTTCCTTTGTCTTTAATTGAAGTTTTCTTAATTCACTACGATTTAAAAGTAATTTTCTTTGGCGTTTTGCCTCATGGTTATAGTAGGATCCGAAGCGATATTCTGCGATATGAAGGTTCAAAACCCAAAGTTCGTCCTTATCAAAAGCACAATAAGCATCAGTTAGATTAGCCTTTCCTTCACGTATAGATTTGATTTCTGTTCCATATAATTGCATACCTGCAACAAAACTCTGCAAAAAAAAGTATTCAAATGCAGCTCTCTTATTTTTTATGTCAATTATATGTTTTTCTTCTTTTGTCATTATGGTGCAAAGATAATAAAATTATCATCTTCTAACATAATGAGGCATATCATTAGGAATAATTATTGAAATTTCTATCAAACCAGAATACTCTCCTTTTTCGTACCAAGGGGTTTGATATATGAGTTTTTTGACGCCTTCTTTCTCTATTGTATAAGCATTTGTTTGATTTGAAGACATCATTTCTTTGATTATTTCTTGAGCTTTGGGCGGATGACAATCTATAATATTTTTTCCAATAAGACTTTCTTTGTTTTTCTCAAAGGTAGCCCTACTTCTTTTATTCATATCAATTATTTTTCCTTCCTTATCGGTAATTGTTATTGCCACAAAAGGCATTTCATCCGCCCAAGACTCCATTTTTATATTGTTTTTCTTTATTATTGTGTAAAAAATCCTATTTGCAAGAAAGAGCAGCAAGAGCAATAGAATACATTTTTGTCTTTGTTGAATCTCCTCTTGAAGAAAGAACACAAGGAACCTTAGCTCCAACAACCATTGCTGCAAGTTCTGCTCCAGCAAATTTTGTAGCTGTCTTATAGAAAGCATTACCTGTTTCTATTGAAGGGAAGACTAAGCAGTCTGCATCTCCTGCAACCTCACCTTTTAATTTCTTTATTTGAGCACTTTCTTTATCAACTGCAACATCCATTGCCAAAGGTCCATCTATAATTGCTCCTTTTATTTGTCCTCTATTATTCATTGCAGCTATCAAAGCAGCATCTGTACAAGCAACCATACCAACTGATACCTGTTCTGTTGCTGCAATTAGTGCCACTTTTGGCATTTCTATACCCAAAGTCTTAGCTGTTGTTGTTACATAATTGACAATAGCCAATTTTTGCTTAAAGTCTGGCAAAGGAATAACTGCAACATCGGAAGCAATAAGCAATTTATGATAAGTAGGAACTTCAAAAACTGCCACGTGTGATAGAACTGGTTTTCCTTGTGGCATTAATCCTGTTTCCTTATTTAATATAGCACGCATATATTTATCTGTTGTGCAAAGACCTTTCATAAGAAAATCACCTTGTCCTTCATTGATTAATCTAACAGCTAAGTTTGCTGCTGCCTGTTCATTTCCTTCTTGAATTAGGGTGTATTTATCAACGTTAATTCCTTCCTTTTGACAAACACTTTTAATTGTTTCAATATCTCCAACCAAGGTTGCATCAACTATACCTAAATCAATAGCCATTGAAGTTGCACCTATTGTGTGTGAATCGTTGGCATAAGCAGCCACTAATCTCTTTTTGCCTTTTGTTTTAACGGCATCAATAATCTGATCTAACTTTGTAATCATTATCTCCCTTTATTTTTTATATTTAATTATGAAAAAAAACTTTGCAAAAATATAAAACTTTAACAACAATTTATCGTTTCTTAACGGAAATAAAAAATAATTACATAAAATATCCTATCTTTGCACTATGAAAGTTGTAATAAGAGCCGTTGAAATTAAGGATGCGGACATAATATATAAGTGGGAAAATGACTTTTCCCTTTGGGAGATTTCCTCAACAAGAATGCCATACTCTCATTATGCAATTGAGCAATACGTAAAGAACACCCAAAATGAGGATATTTACTCTGGGAGACAAGCACGCTTTATGATAGATATTGATAAAGAAGATGGAACAACAGAAACGATAGGTTGCATAGATTTATACGATTTTGACCCGCAACACCAAAGAGCAGGCGTAGGAATATTTATTGAAGATGGACCATGGAGAAGAAAACACATTGCCTTAGAAGTATTAGATAGGTTGTGGAATTATGCAATTACCATATTAAATCTTCATCAACTCTACTGCCATATTCCTTCCTACAACACTGCAAGTAGAAAACTATTCTCTAAGGCAAAGTATCAACATACTGCAACGCTTAAAGACTGGCTTTTAAGTAGCGATAAGACTGTGGATATTGAAGTTTATCAAAAAATAAAAAATAAAAAATAGTTTTGTGAAAAAGTTTTTATGGTGGCTTTTGCCCCTTGTAGCTATACTTTTGCTTGGTGCATCATGCCTAATCTATGCAGTAAATGCCAAAATACATATTCCAAGTGAAGAACAATCTCTTTTTATTTATCCAAATACTACAAATAAGGAGATAACATCGGAAATTAAATCTCAAAATGTTGAGTTTAATAATATGGCTTTTAGAATTTGTGCCGCCCTATTTAAAGTCAAGAAATTTCCTTGCGGACATTACACTATAAAAAAAGGAATGAAGGTATCCCTATTAGTGGATATTATTTCAAAAGGAAAACAAACTCCTGTCAAACTCATTATTGGTAGGGCAAGATTAAAGGAAGATTTAGCCAAAACCATAAATAAATACACTGCTCTTTCAGAAGAAGACCTACTAATTGCTATGAACAATAATGCTTTTTTAAATTCTTTTGGAGTAGATACCCTTTCTCTTTACTCACTTTTCGTTCCCAACACCTACGAGGTGTATTGGAATCTTTCCATTGAGGAATTGTTTCAAAGAATGAATAAGGAACAAAAACGTTTTTGGGAAAAAAGACAACAAAGGCTTGATAGTATTTCTCTAACAAAGCAAGATGTCATAACTCTTGCAAGTATAATTGAGGAGGAAACTAATAAAAATGATGAAAAACCTTTAATTGCCTCAGTTTATATAAATCGTTTGAAAAAGAATATGAAATTACAGGCAGACCCTACCATAAAATATGCTTTGCAAGACTTTACAATAAGACGTATTTACAACAATATGCTTCAAACACCTTCACCTTATAATACCTATTTAAACTATGGTTTGCCACCATCTCCTATTTGTCTTCCATCAATTGCTTCAATTGACGCTGTGCTTAATTATAAAAATACACCATATATATACTTTTGTGCTAAGGATGACTTTTCGGGTTATCATAATTTTGCATCTTCTTTGCAGGAACACTACAAAAATGCAAGGAAATACCACAAGGCACTTAATAAATTAAAGGAAAAGAAATAAAAAAAGGGTAAGCTACTTACATCGCACCGCTACAACCTTTTTACCTTGCTGCATTCCTGCCCTGGGGAGATTCAAAGGGAGCTGGTCGTATAAGACTTACCCGAGTGCAAAAGTACAACAAAAAACAATACTTCCAAATAAATCATAGTTTTTTAAAGATAATTTAAGTGGATATTATAGATTTTTCCTTGATAAATAGAGACAAAAAAAAGCAAATCTAAGAGAAAAAAACCTCATTGAACGAGTTTTTTTCTTTAAAATACGGCTAAAATCACCCAAATATAATAACAAAAAAGCCATTCCAACTTCCGCAAGGACAAAAAAAGGTCTGCTGCAAACAAAACGCTGTTTTAATTTTCTAAAACGAAGAAATAATTTCCTAAAACGAAGAAATAATTTTCTAAAACTTCGTTTTAATCTTATTGAAATAAAGAGATATAGATATAGATATATAAGAAGATAATCTCTACTTCCGACCCGCAACGGGCATTTATTTACCTATCGGATTGATGATTTATAAGAAAACCACCAAACTTCCGTTAGGACAAAATAAAGGTCGGTTGCCGACTTCCGACTTGCCGACTAAAAAATTACAAGTTTTTGAGATTTGGTATATTCTGAAGAGTTGCTTTTATTTATTAGTATTCTATAAATATAAACTCCTTGTTTTAGTTTTTCTCCTCCATCTGCTGTGCCATCCCATCTAATAGGTCCAATTGTATAACCTTGACTTGGATTATTTACATTAATTTTTTTAACCATTTGACCTGTGGAATTGAATATCTGAATTTGACAACTAAGGATTTTTTCATTTTGATTGTGTTCTAAAAAGAAGTTAGTGTAGTCCTTAAAAGGATTTGGATAGTTTCTAAGATTTTTAAATGTTTCCTTATTCTTTGATATTACATTAAATGTTATTGTTTTGCTTGAAGAAAAATTAAAGATGTTCCAAACTTTTAATGTTAGTGTATGCTCTCCTTCTGTAAGAGAGTAGAAAGGAAAACGAATATAGCCTCTGTTTTCTTGATTTAAATCTTCTTCAAAATAATCATTTAAGATAAAAGTGTTAGCTGCATTATCCAATCTTGCAGTTATGTCATGTCCTAATCCACTTCCAACAGTATTTATCGCAATTTCATCCGAAACAATAGCGAACAACTCTGGGTTTTCATTTGTTATACCTCCACTAATAAAGTTGCTATCTCCAACAAATAGTTTTATATCGGGACGAGTCTCTTGAATAACTACACTATTGTCAATACCTCCTACAACAAAACTATTACAATATCCTCCCGCATCAACACTATCTCCGTAGGCATAATAACTCAATTTTCCATAACCATAGTTGTATGCAATATCCTTTGGCATTGTAAAACTATAAGTAAATTCTCCATTAATCACATCAGCTCTTCCCTTATTTATTGCATTTTTTTGTTGTTCAAATTCCAATACAGAGCCGTTGTTTTCATTGTTTAATGTGTAGTAGTTTGAAGATTTATCAAAGAGAGTTATAATTATTTTTCCATTAAAGTTATTTACAATATTGCTACTATCATCTACAATTTTTCCTTTTATTGTTACATTTGCAAGTGCTCTTAATGTATCATTCTTAATTTGTGGATCAATTCCATCAATACTTGTTGTTATAACTTCATATTTAGGAAGAGAAATACGCAAAGCAGGGTCTCCCAGAAGGACAACACTTCTCTTATCTGTATTCATTGGAATTGTCTTATCATTTTTTGTTGCAGAAAAAGCCTGACCAAAGGTGCGTGTTGTGTGATTTGGTAGTTTTTCTAAGGTGTAGCGATGGAAATTTCTATTCATAGCATCGTCACTACCAATAGGACGAGAGGCAGATATTATAGCAATCATTCCTCCATTCTCACTATTTAATGCTTCCTCTGCCGCAGAGGGTTTATAAACCATATCAAAGCGAGCAAACTCACAAGTTGAGGTTATCATAAGTGGCATAGAATAAAAATTATTCCAACTAACCATATCAGTTATTGTAATTAATCTTTCGCTTGAAAGATGATCCTCTGAGCCGTGTCCAACATAGTTAAATATTAAACAACCTTTTTTCATTTGTTGATTTATTGCCTTTGATGCATCAGGATATGTATTTCCTGAAGAAGAAGCATTTTGACGATAAGCATCAGAATATATTTTTATGGCATTGATTTGAGGTTGTTCAGCCTTAGTTTGATTATATATGTTTTCAGCATGCTGAACAAAGATGTAATCTGCTCCTCCGTCATTATCATCTGCTGTAAGTACAGAGTAGTTTCTCCAATCTGTAACATTGCTTTCCTTAAAAATATCTTCTTTTAATAGGTATCTCTCCGATTTATCCACCAATAGCTTTGCTTGTTCAATAGAATTAATAGGCATTCTCCCTATTCCAATCATTAGGGAATCTCTATAACGATAGTCATATTTTCCTTTTGCACTATCGGAAAGGTATCCTAAGAAGTCCTCACAAGGATGAAGATCCTTACTTGTTGAAGTGTTATCAGCCTGAAAGGTTAGTATAAAATTATTATTATATTTTAGGATATTCTTATTATCAAATGTTCCATCTCCAAAAAGAACTACATTCTTTGGATTCTTACCAATAGGAAGGTATTTCTTATATAGCATCCTTAAATATTCTCTATATGCTAAAAAGTCGGGATTTCCAGAAGAGAACTCATTATATATTTGTTCAGTTGTGACAACCTTTGTTGTCGTATTATTGTGTTCTCTATGCAAAAGGGCTAACCTTTCAGCTTGTTCAACAAACAATGGATTGGTAATTATTACATAATCCACCGCCTCTGTGCCATGAAGATTTTGATTCTCTACCTTACCAATAGGCTTAATTGTTCCAAAGGAAGAATTATAATTGAAGGCAACTATATTCTTTAAGGAGTCGGAATTTAATTTAATTGAATAAGTCTTTTCATTACTATTATAGGTTCCTAATATACTTACAGGATTTTTAAAGTTAGTAACATCCCAAACAACCAAATTTTGATTCAATACATTTGAAATAATATGTTCAACATTTAAGTTTAGGGATAAAAATTCCGTTGTGCTATATTGCAATATTGAAGGATAATTATATCTTAAAGACTTATCATAATTTACAATTATATAATCCAACCAACCCTTTGATAGAGCCTCTCCGTTAAAGGTAATATTTGCTCTATTATTTGTTATATTTAATTGGGTAATTTCTCTTTCAACAAGTTTTTCTTGTTTTATTGCCTCTCCCGATGAAGTAAGTGCTGAAAAATGTATAGTGTCTGTAAGAATATTATTAAAGTTAAAGATAAAATAGGCATTGGTTGGAGTTTTAGTAACAAGTCTATATTGCAAGGATGCAGGTTTAATAAGAAGATTATTATCATCCGTAAAAGCATTTCTTATATCCAAAGGATATTGTTCTGCCTTTTGATTTGCCAATTGTTTTCCTACCCATTGCTGTCCCGCCTCTTCAATATTTGAAATTTCTTGTTTGGAAAGGGAAAAGTCCCTTGCATAATTTATAGTAGTATCACATAAAAGAGAAGTATTATCAATAGTTTCTACCCTTTTCTTTTCTCCAATAGAATCATTGAATGTGACAAAATAATAGGAGAGATCTGTATATGGATTTAATTTAAAGGACCACGTTCTCTTATTTTTATCATAATTTAGTTTATTTCCTCCCTGTGCATAGAAAATTACATATCCTCCTTGTGCAAAATTATTGTTGGGATCATAAACATAGATTGAATTTTCTATTAAATCCGTTGTATTATTTAGGCTATTATCCACATTTATTGGCAAAGCACCATTTCCATATATTGAAAGGTTTTGGGATTTTATCTCTTCGGGCTTTACACCCATAGATATAAAATCCTCGTATGTTATTTTGTATAATCCAGAGGAAGATATGGCAAACTTATACCAATTCCCATAAGATAGAACAGAAGAATCGGGATAAGAAATACCCTGAGATGATGCCCCCAAAGAAAGAGTCATCAAAACTAAAAGCAATATAATTGTAATATTTTTTATTTTCATTTAAAGCAGCTACAAAGTTACTCAACTTATTTGTCTAACATATATAAACCAAAAAAAACATATTTTATTGTAATTTATATAAAAAAGTCGGCAACCTACCTTTAATTGTCCTTGCAGAAATCTGGTTTGTCGGCAACCGACCTTTAATTTGTCCTAACGGAAGTCAGGGTTTATAATTACATACCCTTAATCCGATAAAATAGAACAAAGATAACTTTTTATGTAAATACAATAATTAATAATTAATTCCACAAATTAAAAACTTAAAATATTATTTTTTCAAAAGATTTTAACATTTTTTTTATCAAAAACCACCAAATTTTAACATTTATGACCTCAAAAAAACACAAAATTTGACGAATTTTTAACATTTATTCAAATTTTCAATTTTCTTAGCTCCAAAATTTGTTAAAATTTTGGCAAATTTTTAATTCATTAATCCTCAATATAATCCAAGCAAATTTTAATATAATTTTCCAAAAATTTAATTAAAAAATAAAAATCCTTATTTTTCCAGAAAAAAACGAAGAAATATTTAAATAAAACGCTGTTTTATTTTGCTAAAACGAAGAAATAATTTTCTAAAACGAAGATTTATTCAAAGATAATAAACTAAT
>JAISIA010000005.1 GCA_031262295.1 Bacteroidales bacterium
TTCCTAACGGAATTTCAGTTTTTCAAATTATTAATTATCAATATAATCCAAGCAAATTTTAATATAATTTTCCAAAAATTTAATTTTTAAAACAAAATCCTTATTTTTCCAGAAAAAAACGAAGAAATATTTAAATAAAACAGCGTTTTATTTTGCTAAAACGAAGAAATAATTTTCTAAAACGAAGATTTATTTAAAGATAATAAGCTAATAATAAGATGATTATCTTGAAATAAAAAATAAAAATAAGTTGTGGGGGAAATATTATGTCTTTTGCCTAAGAAAAACTTTGTTTTGGCAAAGGTATAAAAAAGATTTGATATATGCAAATGGGGGTTTCCAAATTGGGGTGTTCGGAACTTTAACATTTGAAGGAAAAAATGTTAAAAATTTTTTGAAAATACATTTTTCCTGCACCCACCTTCCTTCTGCCAAAACCAGACTTCCGTAGGAAAATTAAAGGTCGGTTGCCGACAAAATTAAAGGTTGGTTGCCGACAAAATAAAGGTCAGTTGCCGACTAAATGTAAAAAAATATTATCTTTGCACCAATAAATTACTAATAAATTTTAAATAAAAAATATTAAAATGATGCGAAAATTAATTAAGACGATTTTTCTTGCGTTATTTGTGGCTGTATTATTCACATCTAATGCGTATTGCCAAAAAGGAAACTTTAAAGGTATAATAAAATATTCAATATCTTGGGAAGGTTCAGTAGGACCTAATGCTCCTACAACTTGGGAAATGAAGGTCTATGATGAACAAACAAGTTTTACAGATATGTTTGCGGGCTTTCCAATGCTTACCAATGCAAAGAATAATACTACTTATATGTTAGTAGATTTTTCTCAAGTTCCAGTAGAAGGAGTAACAGGTAAATGGTTTGTAAAAAGTAAGATGACAGAAGAAGATTTTTCTAAGATTACATACACAATTTTGCCAGATACAAAGCTATTGGCAGGAAAGACAGTAAAGAAAGTACATTGCGTAGTGAAGAAAGATGATGGCACAGAAGATGAAGAAGATATTTGGATGTGCGATGAAATTGGACCAACTAAGGATGTGCATTATTATCCTGGCTTAAAAGGTATGCCTTTTGAATTTTATCTTGAACAAGATGAAATAAAAGCAACATTTACTGCAACAGAAATTATTCCGGGAGGAAAGGTTGAGGAAGTTGATATGTTAGTTCCATCGGGATATGAAGAGGTTTCAGAGGATGAATTTATGGAAATCTTCTCTACACTTATGGAATACATTCAAGAACTCACAGGTGGAGGTGGAGATATTTAATCCACAAAAATAAATAAAAAACAAAGTGACAAAGGCAGTAAAGAAAAAGCAAAACAAGACTAATTTTTTGCAAAGTGAATTGTTCATTAGAACGATGGCAACTTTTTTTGTCCTTTTGTCACTCTTTCTTTTGTTTGCCTTTATATCCTTTTTCTTCTATTGGAAGGAGGATTTCAATATTGCAAACAATTTTTCACCCTTAAATATACTAAAAGGGAATAATGATATTAGTAATTGGGGAGGACCAGTAGGGGCAATTCTTTCCCATTACCTTATTTCTCGTACTTTTGGATTAGCATCCTTTGGGTATATAATAGTTTTTGCTTTCATTGGACTTTATCTTTATGGTATAAAAATAAAGAATGTGGGCAAAATTATCCTATATACCTTCATCATTATGCTATATACATCATTCCTTATTGGCTTTATAACAGATTTTTCTCAAATAAAGGCATACAATTATCTTTCAGGAGTGGTTGGTTTTGCTATAAATAATTGGCTAAATGCTGTAATGGGTAAGGTGGGAGCAGCACTAATACTTGTTTTTCTAACAATTACTCTTCCAATGTTTCTTTTTAAGGTAAGATATTCTTTTGTTAAGAAATTATTTATAAAGAGAGAAAAAAATAAAGAGAATATAGAAGAAAATCAAACAAAGAAAGAAGAGACTCCTATTGAGGATATGGCTTTGGAAAATGACCTCCCAGAGGATAATTCTCCTGCTTTTGATCCAGAACCTATTGATATTACAAAGGGATATAATAGAGAAGAGGATGTTTTAAGCGATGATGATAGGAGAAAACTTACAGCATTTGAGATAAAAACTTCCTCTTCTTTTTCTAAATCCTTAGATAAGGAAGAAGAAAATTCAAATCAAAGTAGGGATAATGAAAAGGAGGATGTGGAATTTGAAATATCCAACCATAAAAATGAAGAAGGCATAGTTGAAGATGAAGATTCTGCCTTTGAACAAGAAGGTGACTCATCTTTGGAAAGAAGAGGTATAAACACACAATACGACCCTAAGGAGGATCTTTCTTCGTTTTCTTTCCCTTCAATTGATTCTCTAATAAACTATGAAGAGAGAAATGAGGAGGTAAAGCCAGAGGAACTTATAGCAAATAAGGAAAGGATAATAACGACTCTTAAAAATTACAATATAGATATTTCAAAAATTGTTGCAACTCCTGGTCCAACTGTCACTCTTTATGAGATTGTGCCGGCTCCGGGAATAAGAATATCTAAGATAAAGAACCTTGAAGACGATATAGCTCTTTCTTTGGCTGCCTTAGGTATAAGAATAATTGCACCAATTCCCGGTAAGGGAACAATAGGTATTGAAGTTCCTAATCAACATCCACAAATAGTTTCTATGCGTTCTATGTTGATTTCTCCAGAATTTAAAGAGAGTAAGTTTTCTCTTCCAATTGCAATAGGTAAAACTATTTCCAATCGTCCCTTTGTTGCAGATCTTGCAAAGATGCCTCACTTGCTTATGGCAGGAGCAACAGGACAAGGAAAGTCTGTTGGGTTGAATGCAATAATTTCTTCTTTGCTCTATAAGAAACATCCTTCGGAGTTAAAATTTGTAATGGTTGATCCTAAGAAGGTAGAGCTTTCCTTATACGCAAAGATAGAAAGACATTACCTTGCAAAGTTACCCGATTCAGAAGAGGCGATAATTACAGATACACGTAAGGTTGTAAGAACATTAAACTCCCTTTGCATAGAGATGGACAATAGATACGACCTATTAAAGGATGCACAGGTTAAGAATATTAAGGAATATAATGCAAAATTCTGCATTAGACGTTTAAATCCTGAGGATGGACATAGGTATCTTCCATATATTGTCTTGGTTATTGATGAATTTGCAGATTTAATAATGACAGCAGGTAAGGAAGTTGAGATGCCTATTGCTCGTTTGGCACAGCTGGCTCGTGCAGTCGGCATTCACCTAATTATAGCAACACAGAGACCATCGGTAAATATAATCACAGGAACCATAAAGGCGAATTTCCCAGCTCGTATTGCTTTTAGAGTAACATCAAAGATTGATTCAAGAACAATATTGGATACCTCAGGAGCGGAACAATTAATTGGACGTGGAGATATGCTTCTTTCAACAGGAAATGACATAATAAGACTTCAATGTGCCCTAATAGACACAGAAGAAATTGAAGAGGTAGCAGATTATATAGGTAATCAAAGAGGGTATCCTCAAACCTTCCTACTGCCTGAATATATTGATGAGAACGCAGAACCAAATAAGGAATTTGACCCTAAACAAATTGATGATAAATTTGAAGAAGCTGCCCGCATAATTGTTAGTATGCAACATGGCTCTACTTCAATAATTCAAAGGAAACTTTCATTGGGATATAATAGAGCAGGAAGGATAATAGACCAATTAGAAGCAGCAGGAATAGTTGGACCTTTTGAAGGTTCAAAAGCAAGAGAGGTGAGAGTGAGAACAGAGGAAGAATTAAATGAAATACTAAGGGAATATCTCGGAAAGTAGGAGTTTTTATGAGAAAATTAAGTTTTATAATACTATTTATTTGTTCTTTGTCCTATATCTTTTGCTTTTCACAAAGAGAAAAGCAAAATGGAGCTATAATAGATAAGGAAGCAGAGAATATAATTGAACAAATTGCAAAGACATTAAAAAAAGATATGCCCCTAAGTATTGAATTTGCTATGGTGGAAAAAAACGGAAAAAATCAAAAAGGAACACTTAAACTTAATGAATCTTCTTATAGAGCCAATTTAAACGGCAATACTATTATCTGTAACGGCAATACTCTTTACCTTTATCAAAAGGCAACAAACGAAATTAATATAAATGATGCTTCGGAAGCAGACAATAATATATTAAATGTATATAAATTCATAAAGGATGCAAACAAAAATTTCAGGGCAAAAAAGATTAGGGAGGAAAATAATAACAATATATTGGATTTGATCCCCAGAAAAAGCTCGGAATTTTCAAAAGTTAGGATAAGGGTAAATAAGAAAACGTATCAAATATCCTCTATTGAGGTTCATTATAAAAACTCTCAGGGAGAGTATTCCTATAATATATTAAAATATAATAAGAATATAAAGATTAATTCTAAGGATTTTGCTTTTGATAAAAAAGAATTTCCTAATGCAGAAATTATAGATTTAAGATAGTTTTCTTTATTTATTCTTTGGATGTCTTCCTCCAAAGAGATAATGTTTTGACCAATATATATCATCCATTGAAGAAATCATAACGCCTTTTGAAGTTGAAGTGTGAATAAAACTATTTTCTTCTAAGAAAATACCAACATGATTTATCTTACTTTTATTTCCCTTAAAGAAAACCAAATCACCCTGCTTTAAGTCTTTCCTATCTTTAATCTTATCCACCATATTTGCCATATCACTTGCTGTTCTGGGCAAAGAAATTCCATAAATTTCCTTATAAACCTCTATAACAAATCCGCTACAATCAACACCCTTTTTTGTATTTCCTCCCAATTTATGTGGAACTCCAAGCCAAGAGGAGCAATACTGAGCAAGTTTATCCTTTTGTTTCTTATTATCCTTTTTCTCTTTCTTATTTTCTTTTTTCCCTTTTTTGTTTTCCTCTTTCTTTTCCTTACTATTATAATAGGAAACCTTATCCCTATTATTTACAACCCCCTTTGTTGAAGAGCAACTATAAAATAAAAAGACAAAGACTAAAATAAATAGAGCAAAAAACGATATATGTTTAAACATAAATTCTTATTTTAAATTTTTTAAACTAAAAACAAAGATACATAATCTTTGTAAGGAAAGAATAAAAACATAAATTAAAAAAAAGAAATTGTACTTTTGCATCCCAAAATTTTATATAAAAACAAATTTTATACCTTAAATGAAAAAGGGAAATTATTTTATGAAACTAAATTCTTTAAAGTTCCTTGTCAAAAGAAGAATAGAGGCTGGTATATTCCTAATTATTTTTTTTGGATTATTTGGATTTATATCAAGCAAAATGGGACTTGCAAATATGTTAAACACTATTATGCAAACTGCATATCATCTTTTGCTTGAAACAGTCTTTTACATTATGAGTATAACTGTTCTTTCTGGTGCATTGGGAAAGCTATTAATTGAGTTTGGAGTAGTAAGATTGATAGAAATTATCCTAAAACCACTTATGAAACCCTTATATAATTTGCCCGGAATTGGTGCTTTGGGAGGAATAATGACCTTTTTATCGGACAATCCTGCTATATTAACCCTTTCAAAAGATAGTAATTTCAATAAGTATTTCAAAAAATATCAACTTATATCCTTAACTAATTTTGGCACTTCCTTCGGAATGGGGTTAATTGTCATCGTTTTTATGGCAGGCAAAGGCTATGGTCTATCAGCAGGTATAGGTTTTTTGGGTGCATTTATTGGAAGTATAATCTCTACACGCCTAATGCAAAGATTGGTTATAAAGAAATATCCCGAATTAAAAGATGAAACAACCTCTGGGGGTGATGAACAAAAGATTTCTTTTAAGAGTGAGGGAGGAATTTTTCTAAGAATACTCAATTCAATATTAGATGGTGGAAAAACAGGAGTAAGTTTGGGACTTGCAATTATTCCCGGTGTATTAATAATTTCTACATTTGTTATGATGCTAACCTTTGGTCCGGGAGCAGATGGTACATATAACGGGGCAGCTTACGAAGGTATAGCCCTTCTTCCCTACCTTGCAGGAAAGATAGACTTTGTTTTTAAGTTTCTCTTTGGCTTTACAAATCCTGAATTGGTAGCTTTCCCTATAACATCTTTAGGAGCAGTTGGTGCAGCCTTAGGTTTAATACCAAAATTTCAGGCATCAGGACTAATAGATGCAAATAGTATGGCAGTTTTTGCAGCAATGGGAATGTGTTGGAGTGGTTTTTTAAGTACATATTCTGCAATGTTTGACTCCTTAGGTTATAGAAAACTTATAGGAACTGCAATCTTAGTCCAAACATTAGGGGGAATATGTGCAGGAATTGCATCTCACTTAATCTATACCTTAGTATCCCTAATCTAAACCGCCAACCGACCGCCAAGCGGCTTTTAATCGTCCTAACGGAAGACAAGATAATCTTTCTATAACTCTATATTTCAATAAGATTAAATCTTCGTTTTAATAAATTATTTCTTCGTTTTAGTAAATTATTTCTTCGTTTTAATAAATTATTTCTTCATTTTAGTAAAATAAAACCTTGTTTTATTTATAATAAATAGGATTTTGCTTTATGGTATAAAAAAAGAGAGGTTGCGATTTTGAAAAAATATATTACTTTTGCAAACGAAAATTTTCAAAATAAAAGATGAACCCTACAAAAATAGCTTATTGGCTTAATATAATTTCTTATTTTGGTATTATAGCACTTATTGTGGCTTATATTTTTCTTACTTTAAGCACAGAAATATTGCTAATACTACTTCTTTTGATTTGTATTTTGCGTATGATTTCTTCCTCTTTGAAGGCAAATTTCTATCAAAAACACTATGAAAAGCTAAAAGAGGATAATGTTTTTTATCAAAGAAGAGTAGAAGAACTATTAAACGAAAACAAGGATAAGCAATAATAGGAAGGCTTATTAAATATTGTAAAACAAATATATTAATTAATAAATTTTTATGGCAACAACAGCTGATATAAAAAACGGATTATGTATAGAAATGAATGGAGATCTATTTTCTGTTGTAGAGTTTCTGCATGTAAAACCCGGAAAAGGAAACACATTTGTTCGTACAAAATTGAAGAGTTATACAACAGGCAAAACCTTAGAACATTCTTTTTTGGCTGGAACTTCAATAAAAACTGTTAGAATTGAAAGACGTCCCTACACATTCCTTTATAAGGACGATTCAGGATATACATTTATGCACGCAGAAGACTTTGAACAGATAACAATTCAAGAAGAGCTTATCAACGCACCTCAATTCCTAAAAGAGGGACAAGCTGTTGAAATGATAGTAAATGCAGATACAGAGATGCCTCTTAGTTGTGAATTGCCACCATTTGTTGAAATGACTATAACTTATACAGAACCCGGAGTAAAAGGAAACACTGCAACTAATGCACAAAAGGATGCAACGGTTGAAACAGGTGCTAAGATTCGTGTTCCTTTGTTTATAGAAACAGGAGAAAAGATAAAGGTTGATACTCGTACTTCTTCATATTCTGAAAGAGTAAAATAATAATACTAATTCTAAAATTTAGTCTGTATGAAAGAAAAACGGCTCAACAAAGTCGTTGCATTTCGTTTCAAACGTTTTGCAAGGAAGGCGTATAGTGTTTTTAATTCAATGCATAAAGTTGTTAGCATAGGAGTAATTAGTGCAATGACATTAACCTACGCTAATGCTAATTGTTCTTATTCTGAAAAGACAGATACAATAAGGATAAATTCAATAGCCGACAAAGAACTTAAAGAAGTTACTATCTCAGATCAATTAATTGAAAAGCCAATTAATGAAGTTGCAAAGTTAGTAACCATCATTTCAAAGGAAGATATTGCCCAATTAAAGCCCCAAAGCGTTGAAGATATTCTTTCCCACATTGCATCTTTGGATGTTCAAACAAGGGGTATCTTCGGTGTCCAATCCGATATTTCAATAAGAGGAGGCTCATTTGACCAAATTGCTATACTATTAAATGGAGTAAATATCACCTCTTCTCAAACGGGACATTATAGTTTTGACATCCCAATTAATATATCAGATATTGAAAAAATAGAAGTTATTCATGGTCCTTCTGCATTAATTTATGGCTCTTCTGCCTTTTGCGGAGGGATAAACATAATTACAAAAAAGAATATCCAAAAAAAACTTTCAACAAAGTTAGATTATGGAATGCATAATCTTTTTAATAGTGAGATTTCCTCTGCCTATAAAATAAAGAATGTAGAGAATTATCTGTCACTTGGGTATAAGTATTCCGATGGATATATAAATAATTCCGACTACAAAATACTAAATGCCCTTTTTCAAAGTAGAATAAGCGTTGAAAAAAATCTTATTGATATTCAAGTAGGTTATAATAAGAAGAACTATGGAGCTAACACTTTCTACTCTGCTGCTTATCCTAATCAATACGATAATACATCTTCCATCCTTACTTCAATAAAAGGGATGTTTGGAAATAAATTAAAATTTATTCCACTCCTATATTGGATGCGTCACTACGATAAGTTTGAACTAATAAAAAATAGTGGTAGTGCAAATTATCATATTTCCGATGTTATGGGTGGAAATTTTTCTATTCAATATTCTTCAAAATTAGGGGTGACAATGCTTTCTTTGGAGTTAAGAAATGAGGGAATATTATCCAATGTCTTAGGAAAGGATATGCCTTTTCCAAAAGAAAAATACACAAAGGAAGACAGTAGAACAAATATAAGCTATTCCCTTCAACATAGTGTAGAATATAAAAAGCTAACTCTTTCTTTGGGTGCATTATCTTTTTATAATAATTCAATAGAATATAGTTTTAATATATATCCTTCTTTGAATATAAACTACAATATAGCAAAAAATTTTGATATATACACTTCTTTCTCTCAAGCAATGCGGCTTCCAACCTTTACAGACCTATATTATACAACTCCAACTCACAAAGGCAATGCTCAATTAAAGGAGGAGTTTTCCCAAAGTGTGGAATTGGGATTAAGATATAAAACAACCTACTTCTCATCCTATTGTTCCCTATTTATAATGGACGGAAAGAATATGATAGATTGGGTAAAGAAAAATGTGGAAGATAAATGGGAGAGTAGGAATATAACAGAATTAAATAAGAAGGGAATAGAAATTGGAGGGAAACTATACATTAATGAAATCCTTTCCTTTATTCCATATAGGACAACTCTACAAATAAACTATGCAAGGATAACTCAAAGGGTAAAAGACAATAATTACATTTCAAATTACGTCCTAAACTATCTTAGAGATAAACTTTCAATGCAATTATATATTCCTTTATATAAAGACTACTTTGGTTCAACAATTTCTTTTCGCTATCAAAAACGTATGGGAGAATATTTGAAATATGAGAATAATCAACCTACAAAAAAGGTTCCTTTTCCTGCTTTTTCATTATTTGATATTAATTTCAATTATTCAATAAATAGGGTAGAGATATATTTAAATTTGAATAATATTTTTAATATTAAATATATTGATTTGGCAAATATACCTCAGCCGGGCTTTTGGGCAATTGCAGGAATTAATGTAAATATATATTAAAAAGTTTTTTTAGCAGTAATAAATAATTTTTTGGTTAAAAGATGTCAGTTTTGGATATTGGGTTTTTTTTGTTTTTTAAAACAATAAGCTCAATCCAAAACTTGGCATTATTGGTAATTGATTTACCCTTTGTCCTGTTATTCTATCCTGATAAAAAAGATTATTCCTATTATATAGATTCGTTACACTCAAATTTATTTCTAAAGTTGAGGATTTAAAAATATCAAAACGTTTTTTCACAGAAAAGTCCAACCTATGATACTCTGGCAATCGTTGAGAGTTGTATTCCCCAAGCAGCATATTAAATGTACCATTAGATAATAAGTAATTATAGTCTATCCCTCCTTGAAAATCCAATAGCTCTTCTCCTCCTTTATTAGGGGTGTAAGGAAATCCACTTCCATAATTCCATCTTAGGCTCACCTCCCAAGAACGTGAAAGTCCCAATTGATAAGATAGGAGAATATTTACATTATGTCTCCTATCATAATGAGGAGCATAACTTATAACTTCATCCTCACGAATCACCTTTCCTAAGGAATAAACTGCCCAAATATATAATCTATCATCATTATATTTAGCACTTACATCCACTCCAAAGGCTTTTCCATTTTCCAAAGCATACTCTTTCTTTAAGTAATCGGGCTGAAAAGAGGAGCCTTCTTGCGAATGCTCAAAGTCATCATCAAAATACTTATTCCTATTTAAAGTAATCAATCCCTCCATTATCTTATAATAGCCCTCAATATTAAGGGTTATCCTTTTGGAAAGGTCGTATTCAATTCCAAAAATAAGGTGATTTGCCTTTTGAAAGTAGGATGAAATATTCTGCCCTCTAAAAACAGATACTATATTCATACTTTCTGGGTCTATGGTTTGATAACCTGTAAATAGATTAACAATGTCTGCGTCTGGTTTTGTGTCAATAAAGATTTGTGAATACACACCTGCGGCTGCCTTAATCCTTAAAAAGTCGGTTATATTGTATTTTAATGCTAAACGAGGTTCATAAGATACCTTACTCATAGAGGCGTAATAGTTGATACGAAAAGAAGGTTCATAGAGGAATCTCTTAAATATGCCTTTAAATAGTGCGTATGCACCAAGTTCTGTTGAATAATTTGGGTCTCCAATTGTTGAAGAGGCTTTTTCTTTTGTTGTTGTAATACTCGTTCTTGTTGTATTTGCCAATGCCTCTAAGCCAATTATAAGTTTATTTTCTCCAAAAAAATTGGTAAAAGAAAGCCCCACATTAAAACTTCCTATATTACTTTCCTTACCACTTCCTGTTGTGGTCTCTTCCATAAGGATTGAATAGTCGGAATATGCAACAACACCCTCAACTAAGGCTGATGTACCACCCGGAAGAAGAAGAAAATTTGCTCCAAATCCTCTATTTGCCCAATTGAAATTAGCAATAGACTTGTACTGATTCACCTTATCGGTAAAGTTAAATCCAAATAAACTCAACTTAGATCCATTACTTCCACTTAAAGTTAGCTTACCATAGATGTCAAAAAAGTCGTATGGCAAACTTCCATCAATATATGAATATATGTTTTTTGAAGTATAGGAAAGATAAGAGTTCTTTGCAGAGAGAATATAACTTAGAGATACATCATTTATATCGTTTTGTTTTATAATTGGACCCTCAATAACAAGATTTGCTCCAAAGGTTGTAGCAGAAATTTTCCCCTTTGTGCTTTTCTTATTTCCGTCCTTTATTGAAATATCCATAATAGAAGAAAGGACACCTCCATAATTTGCTCCAAAACCTCCTGTAAATACATCCACATTACGAATTATGTCAGTTTCAAAAACAGAGAATAGCCCAATGGAATGAAAAGGATTGTAAATAACCATTCCATCTAAAAGCACCTTGTTTTGAATGGCACTACCACCACGAATATATAATTGTCCGCCTTGGTCTCCTGTAAAAATAACTCCGGGTACTACTTGCATATATTGAGCTAAATCAGCCGTCCCTCCAATAGATGGTATTTGTGTTATATCTTTTGAAGTTATCTTTTCAATTGAAACTTGACTCTCTGTCCTTGCTGCAACCCTATCTGCCCTAATTTCAATTGAGCCTAACTGCGTTGAGGTTTGTTCTAATTCAACTTTTACATGTTTTATTTCATTATCCCTAAGACTAACATCTAAAAAAGAGGTTTCATATCCTGTAAATGATACCTTGATTTTGTGATTCCCTTTCTTTACCTTTGAGATAACAAAATATCCATTCTCATCAGTGGTTGCTCCATTGCTCGTTTCCATTAACAAAACATTGGAAAACATTATTGGTTCTCCTGTTTCCTTATCATAGACAAAGCCTCTTATTGTTGCATTTTGTCCAAAACAAATTATGGAAAAAAGAATAAGTGTAATAAATAGGGGGAATTGTTTTTTTATCATAACGAATTAATGAATTATTTTAAAAATTAGCTCTTTTAATAACTCTCCACTTGTTGTTTCATTAGAAGAATTTAAGCCCTTAGATTTTAAATCATACTCTCTTAATAAGGAAAGTATATAAAATAACTTGTTTATATTGTAATGGCGTAGTGCCACTAAGTAATCCTTAACAAAATATGGATTAACACCTATTGTCTTTGCAATATTTTGAGGAGATTTATCATTTTGTTCAATAGCGATAATTAGCTTTACAAATAGACCATGTAAGGAGGAAATAACCATTTGTATTGGGTTATTCTTACTATTTGCCTCAAAATAGTTTATTATCATATTTGCTTTTAAGACATCCTTAACCATTAATGCCTTTTGAAGCTCAAAAACATTGTAATCCTTACTTATCCCTATTTGTTTTTCTATATCCTCTACTTCAACTTTCTCCCTATTTGAAAGATTTAATTTTAGTTTTGAAAGTTCATTGGCTATTTTTTTTAAATCATTACCCAAGTAATCTGCCATTAGTTGTGAGGATGTTTCATTTATGGTTAAGCCAATAGTTTTTCCATAGTTTGAAATCCAAGAAGCTATTGCACTATCATAAATTTTCTTGCTCTCAAAAATACATCCATTTTTGTCCAATTTCTTAATAAAAGCCTTATCAGGAGCTTTGTATTTATAGCAAATAACAATTACACTGCTTAGAGTTGGATTTGCAATATAGTTATCAAACTTTGACCAAACTAAAACCCTCTTATCAATTTCCTGAGCCTCTTTTACCAAAACCAAACGCCTTTCTGATAAAACGGGATATTGCTGGGCAGAGGTTATGATTTGAGAAAGATCATTCACATCTCTTCCATAGAGAAGTGTTAGATTAAAATCCTTAGCATCTTCGTCCAAAAACTCATTCTCAAACTTATTTGCCAAAGCATCTATATAGAAAGGCTCCTCTCCATATAAAATATATATAGGAGAAAATATACCTTTTTGAAAATCTTTTAATAGTTCATCATATTTTTTTGTCATAACAACTATGCAAAGGTAGAAAAAAAAACCTATCAACAAAAAGAGTGAAAAAATAAAAACAAAGGTTGGTTGCCGATAAAACGAAGATAACTTTTATGTAAATACAATAATTAACAATCAATTCCATAAATTAAAGGCTTAAATCTTATCTTTTCAAAACAAATTTTTAACATTTTTTTTATCAAAAACCCCCAAATTTTAACATTTCTTCCTCATAAAAAACACAAAATTTGACGAATTTTTAACATTTTACTCAATTTTTGTCGGCAACCGACCTTTATTTTTCCTAACGGAATTTCAGTTTTTCAA
>JAISIA010000012.1 GCA_031262295.1 Bacteroidales bacterium
ATTCTCCCCTGTTACTCTATATTTAAATTAACGGTTATTCTTTTATCAAAAAACCATCTAAACTTCGCTACTTCTTAGGTCCCATTATGTCAATGATCTTATACTTTTTTTTATTCCCCCTTTTCCCATCTACAAAAAAATACTCTCTACTCCTTCCTCTCTTTCCCCCCTCAACAAAAGTGCTCTTTTTTCTTTCAACACCCCTCGGAAAACGGATTGCAAAAATACAACCTTTTTTATTATTACCAAATAAATTCAATATTTTTTGAAAATTTTCTTGAAAAATGTGTAAAAATGTATCTCTTAAAACAACTTTTAGTAGCTATTAATTTCAAAAAAAATCCAGAAAATTTCCATTGAAAAATCCATAAAAAAGCAAGAAAAAAGAGAATAAAAACGCTCCCTTTTAGCAAAAAACAACAAAAAACACAGCGTTTTTGTCTTTTTTCAGCATTTTTAAACCTCATTTCCTGCCCGTATTCACGTCCAAGGGTAAGCAAGGAGGAAAAGAACGCCAAATTTAGGCATCATAACTTGCTGATAATGGTTCAAAGCTCTTTATCAATGAATGGATTATCTATACCAAAAATTGAAAAATTTTTGAATGCGTTTTGAATAATTGGATAGTAATTAGAGGATTAAAAAATGTTCTCTCACAAATAAAATCAAAAGAATTTGTTAAAATGAAACTAATTTTCACATTAATTAATCTTTAAATTAACTTTCTAACATTTTTGTATTGATTATTTTTATACATTTGCTGCTGTAATATTTTAGTTAATTCTTAGATATAAATATATAATATGAAAAAATGTATAACAACAATATTATTAACATATTCTACATTATTTTGTTATTCACAAATAATAGATAATGCTTCTTATAATAGGATACGTCAAATAGATTTAATAAAAGGAGGATATGATTTATTGGATCTCACTATTATTTCAATATCCCCTATGGAATTTGAAAAATATAAGTTTAATGGTAAGGAAAATAAATGTATAACAATATATAATGATAGTTTGATAAAAATTATTGCTACAGAAATAAATAAATGTGAGAAATGTGATGATAAATATTATGATGGTACAATAGATACAAGAGGAAGATTAGATTTAATATTTGATGAAAGAATAATTTCTATTTATATTTCAAATGGTCGTCTTAAAATAGCAAATAACTGTTATTATATGACTAAAGAATTGCGTAATATCTTAATTTATTTATATGATAATACCCCTTATTACGAATATGATAGTCATCATAGGATGCGTAGAAATGATAGTTTAATAGATTATAATTTAACATTTATGTATTTTAAAAATAATAAAACTAAGAAAATAGTAAATAAAAATCCTTTGATTGATACAACATTTTTTTATAAAGGCGAAATTTTAGATAATGTTAAACTTAATCATTAACTATAAACACAAGACGAATAATATGAAAAAAATAGTTTTATTAGCATTTATATTGTTTTCATTGAATTTACAATCGCAAGATGAATGGACTGTATTAAAAAAGAAAAAACATATTAATCTATCTTTCATATCTATTAAAGATAGTTTTTTCAAAGAAATTGATAACTTATCTTTGCAAACCAATTATCCTTTAAATCTTACAAATAAAGATAATTTTCTAATTTATTTATTAGTAAAAAAAAATAGTAACAATTCATATTCTATATTTGTTGATAAGGAAAAAGAGTTTATTCCTTCAAAAAATATATTGGGATATTCTATTTTTTTTGATAATACATTTATTATTACAGGAGAATATATAGAGGAAATATTTCAAAAAACTGATAAAGTAAAATCATTTAATTATACTATTACAGAATATGAAAATGGTTTGCCGTATCTAATATCAATTGATGATTCAAGAATTGCCATTAAATATATTTATTCAAATGGTACGCTTAAAGTAGATGAAGTAATTGAAGGATTTTGATATGATTTTGAGATGCTTTAAGAAAAATAATGTTCCTTAAAGCATCTTGAACATTCCTTATTTTTTCTCTATTGTTTTTGCAATCTTTTTTATGCTTTCCAGATAGGCTTTTTCCACAGGTGATAGAGTTTTTACTTGATATTTTTTGTATTCTTCCATTGCTTTTTTGATTGCATTATTGTGTGATATTTTGCCCGCATCAAGCAAAACACCCTTGCCGTATATTTCAGAAAATTTATACAATTCTTTTATTCTCAATAGCACCATGTGGAGTGGTTGTTCGGAAATTCCGAACAACCACATTTTTATTTAAATTCACCCTCTTGGTAAATATGTTGTAAGAAAAGATTTTTCTAATTATTAAAGTTGTTTAATTTACTACTCTGTAACTAAGTTCAACTCCTTTATTATGGATTGAATCTTTTCTTCTGCTTTAATGTTTAGCTCTTCAAAATCTTCTTTCTTTTCAAGAAGGTTAAATACCCCAAAGTAGAATTTTATTTTTGGTTCTGTACCAGAGGGACGCACAGAAATCTTGCTGCCATCGGATAAAAAGAATTGAATAACGTTACTCTTTGGAAAAGGGAGTGTTTCACTAAGATTTGTTTTTGTATTTAAGTCGGTTTGTTTTAAGTAGTCTTTTATTTGAACTACATCCAACCCTATAAGTTTCTTTGGAGGATTTTCTCTAAAAGATAACATCATATTTTGGATTTGCTCTGCTCCCTTTTGACCTTTTATTGTTATTGAAAGGAGGTCTTCCTTATAAAATCCATACTCTTGATAAATTTCTAATAGAATATCATAGAGACTCTTTCCTTTCTCCTTAGCCCAAGAGCATAACTCTGCAATTAGACAGCAAGCAGATATGGCATCTTTATCTCTTACAAAATCCCCAATAGAAAAACCATAGCTTTCTTCTCCTCCGCATATATATTTTTCCTTGCCTTCCAAAAGAAGAATTTTTTCTGCAATAAACTTAAAGCCTGTAAATACATCGTAGTTTTTTACATTGAAACTCTCAGAAATTTTCTTTAACAATTCAGAAGTTACAATAGTCTTTATTGTATATTCATTTCCCTTGAAACGATTAGTCTCTTTCCAACGCAAAAGTATGTAGTAGGTTAGAAGGGATGCTGTTTGATTACCATTCAATAGTATAAACTCTCCCTTAGAATCCTTTATTGCTATTCCTACTCTATCACAATCAGGGTCTGTTGCTAAGAGTAGTGTTGCATCAATCTTCTTTGAAAGAGCTATTCCCAAAGACATAGCAGAGTGTTCCTCAGGATTTGGACTCTTACATGTTGGAAAGTTGCCATCCAATACAGCTTGCTCTTTTACTATATTTATGTTCTTAAATCCAAAAATTTCCAAAGCCTTAGGCACCATAGTGATTCCTGTTCCGTGCAAAGGAGTATAGCATATATTAATATCGGAATGTTTCTTTATTATCTCAGGTGAGAGGCTTAGTTTAATAACTTCATTGAAGTAATGTTCATCAAAACTACTATCTAATATCTTTATATTGGTCTCATCTTTTGTTATATTCACCATAGAATAGTCGGTGATTTTCAAAACTTCTTCAATGACTAATTTATCATCAGGAGAAATTAGTTGCCCTCCGTCATTCCAATAAGCCTTATATCCGTTATATTCCTTTGGATTATGTGAAGCAGTAATCATAACGCCAGCATCACATTTCAAATACCTAAGAGCAAAACTTAGACAAGGTGTTGGACGCAACTCTTCAAAGAGATAGACCTCAAAACCATTTGCTGCCATAACCTGTGCTGTGATTTTGGCAAAGTCCTTGCTATTATTCCTGCTGTCAAAAGAGATAACGCTTTTTATAGTCTTTTTTTGAGAATTTTTCTTTATTATATAATTGACAAAACCCTGTGTTGCCATTGCAACAACATAGCTATTCATCCTATTTGTTCCAACTCCCATTATCCCTCTTAAACCACCTGTTCCAAATTCTAAGTTTTTATAGAAAGCCTCATTAAATTCTGATGGATTATTTTCCATCATATCCTTAATTACATCCTTAGTTGTTTCATCTATTGCATTACTTTTAAGCCATTGCTCTGCATTTTTTCTTGCTTTTTCATCTATTGGTATCATAATTTTTCTTTATTGTTTTTTATAATTCTTTTTATTTGGTTAAAAATTAAATGTATTTTTTTTATTCTTCTGCTATCTTATTATAGTTTATATATTGTTCCCACTTTTGTTTTAATTCAAGCATATCCTCTGGAAGTGAAGAGGAGAAGAAAAGTTTTTCTTTTGTTTTAGGGTGAATAAACCCAAGTGTTGTTGCATGCAAAGCCTGACGAGGAATAATCTTAAAACAATTCTGAATAAATTGTTTGTATTTTGAATATGTCGTCCCTTTAATTATTTGATTTCCTCCGTATGTTTCATCATTAAAAAGAGGATGACCAATATGTTTTAGATGTGTTCTTATCTGATGTGTTCTTCCTGTCTCCAAGTTACATTGTATTAGTGTAACATATCCATAGCGAAAGAGAACTTCATAGTGTGTTATAGCCCATTTCCCATAATCTCCATCGGGAAAGACTTGCATAACCTTCCTATCTTTTAGTGAGCGACCAATATTCCCTTGAATCGTTCCTTTTTCTTGCTCAATATCTCCCCAAACAATGGCAGTGTAGGTCCTATCAACGCTATGGTCATAGAATTGTTTGGCAAGGAAGCTCTGAGCAAACTCATTCTTTGCAATAAGCAAAAGTCCTGTTGTGTTCTTATCTATCCTATGCACTAAAAGGGGTCTTACAGGGTTTCCTTCCTCATCTTTTTGATCCAAAAAGTGGAAGGTGAGGGCATTTAACAAAGTTCCGCTATAATTTCCATAGCCCGGATGAACCACCATTTCAGAAGCCTTATCTACAATTATTACATCCTTATCCTCATATACTATATTTAAGGGTATATCTTGTGGAATTATTTCTATCTCTCTTGGTTGAGAAGGAAGAAATATTTGTATAATATCATTGGGATGTACCTTATAGTTGGATTTAACAACCTTATCATTAACCCTTATGCACTCTGCCTTTGCTGCCTGTTGTATTTTGTTTCGGGAGGTGTTCTCTAAGCGATCCATTAAGAACTTATCTATTCTTAAAAGCCCTTGTCCCTTATCAACCTCTATACGATAATTTTCAAAAAGTTCTCTTTCTTCCTCTTCTTGTATTATGTTTTCCTTATCTATCATCTTCTAATTATAAGTTTTTCTCTTATTTTGTGCTTTGTTTTTTTGTTAATAATTTCAACAATATATATTCCATTTTCAAGGAAAGATACATCAATAGAGGTAGTAAACTTTTTGTTTAATCTTTCCTTTGAAAGCATATCTATTATCCTTATTTGGAATGAAGAGAAACTATTTGTCCATTTATTATCATTAAGAGAAATATTTATTTTTGTTTTTGCTGGATTTGGGTATAAAGAAAAAGAAAAATTTTCTCTTTGAGCTATATTTTCTAATCCTATAATTGCCTTATAGCCAAAATAAGGTCTTATCATCAAAGAGCCTTCAAAGAGATTGTTTCTTTGCCAAGCGTTTGTCCAATTGCCAAATGTCCTATAAGAAGAATTGGTATTGCGATCAAACCCCACATTTAGGTAGTCTGCATACTTAGTTTGCAAAGAGATGAAAAAGTCTCCCTTTGGAATAAGTAGGGGATGCTCTAAGTAGTAGCGGTGAAAGCGGTTTAATCCGTCAAATGAAGGAGTGAAGTATTCGTAGGAATGGTATATACTATCATTAGGCATACCATTTTCGCTATCCCAAACACATATATAGAAAGGTTTTTCATTTGCATTTTGATATGTGGAGTTGAAATATATATCCACAGCCGTTAGGGTATCCTCTTCATTTAATGTAAAGCCAAGAGCGAGATTGGAGTTTTTTATTGGTTCAATTCCAAATCCATTTTCTGCACTATTATCATCGTATGCAAAATAGTTTTCAAAAATTTGACGAAATACAATAGTGTCATTTTTTGTGTTTTCATCTTCTCCCACACCGGGTTTAATGAAATGTACTATATCAAAGTAGGTCCAATTATCGCCATTGAAAGAATAGGAAAAATTTATCTTAGGATGGGCATGATTTGAATTTGTTTGTAGGAGTTTTGTTGTAGAGTAGGGATAAATATTTTCAAAGCCTCCATCGTAGGATATAACCTCTGAGCCATTTTCATCAAAAACTACGTACTTATATATTGAATTTAATGCCTCATCAGAGAGATTTATTATACCTATATTCAAACTATCGCCCATATCATTTAAAGTAAATTGTCTTTTAGGCATTGCTTGGTATTGTTTTAATAGGGAATAGGCAGGAAAGACAAAGGCAATATCTCTTATGGATTCATTAAATTTCCTTGCTTTATCCAAGAAAACATAGTCTATATGCCATTGATCGCAGTTTGATACGTAGGAGTAGGAGGGGTTATTATCCAAAGATGCAAAGTTTACAAAACGAAAGCGGAAAGAATTGTTAAAATACTTATCTTCTGTTATTGGAATTACAACCTTTAACCAATAATTACTATCCTTTGAATATATACTATCGAGCAATAGTCCTTCTGTTTTCCAAACAGTATTCCAAGAGTTATCTCCCAAAGAGTAGAATTGCAAAACAAGAGAATCTTTTTTTGAAGGAGCAGAACCTATTGTTTCCCATAAATTTCCCATTCCTCCCGAGGGTTGAACAAAGAATGAAAGATATATACTATCTTTTGGTTGTAGTAGCACTGCATTTTCCTTTGAGGAAGAGTCCAATCTAATGAAACAAGAAGAAATTGTATCGCAAGCAAAGCCTGTTGTGTTGGCTAAGGGATATAGTATTCCGTCTTCATCTAAGGCATCTAAGGTAATTACTCCAACAGAGGGAGGCATTATAGGATAGTTTGTGTTAAACAAAGCTCCTTTATTTTCCCATAAACCATTATTATAATTTTCCTTATATGAAGAAAAGTCATCTATAAAAGGAAGAAAGGTCGTTTTAATATCCTTATTGCTTTTTTTTGTGTTTTCTTTGCTACTATTAAATGAGTATGGGGTTATTTTAAATTGAGAAAAGGCTGAAAAATATGTAGCAAAACAAAAAACAAATAAAACAAATATATGTTTAAAATAAAAGTTCTTCATCATTATCTATTATATCTTCTGTTGTAGTATCAATTTCTATTAGTGGTTCTGCAACTTTGAAGCTATTAATCCTTGTTTTGTATGAAGGTTTTGTATCATTTAGGAATTGCAAAGAAATTGTTGCACCCTTTGTTATGCTACTTAAATTTGGTGAAAAGCTCACAACGCGGGAGTGCATAAAGTCTTTCTTACCTTCATATTCTTTTTTTCCAACATTCAATCCTGCTTCCCAAAGTTTTTGTTGAGCCTCCTGTTCTGTTAATCCAATTATGTTAGGGACGTTTGTAGTGAAACGATCGGAGGAAATCTCAACAACAAGGTCAATATCCTCACCTCGTTTTAGGTTTGTTCCTGTTGCAATGGGGCGATTCTTATATTTTTGTTCCATAACAACATTATTGAAGTCTCCCTCTTGAAATGTTATCTTCCCGATGTTTAATCCAACAGAGGTTAGTTGTCCAACTGCCCACCTTAAAGATTGATCTACACAATTTGGCATAGGGATATTTTCGCCCGTTTGTGAGGTTATGACGATGAAAATCTTCCTTCCCTTCTTTATTTTTGTGCCTTGCACAGGGTCTTGGGAAAGGATTTTTCCGGGTTTTTCCCCGCTTGTGTATATGGAATCATAGATTATTAGATTATAATTCTTCATACTTTCCATATCCAAAACATCATCTACATACTTACCTTCTATATCTGGAACAATATCTCCTTGTCCATGTCGGGTGTAAATGCTAAGAGATATATATGCAACAACTAATATTAGTGCAAAGATAGCGAGCATTAATATTAAATTCTTGAAAAATACCTTGCTTTTTAAAAATTTAATTATGGACATTGGCTTATTTTGATGGTTATTATTAATGTTTTTTTAATCTCTGCGGGATAGGTATATTGAAATGTAGTATAGTAGGGATGCAAGTGAGGATAGGGCAGCAACAACATAGGTATATGCAGCACTACGAAGAGCATCCTTAGCCTTTTCTTGTGAATATGGAGAGGTTATAGCGTGGTTTTCCAGCCATGCAAGTGCCCTTTGAGAGGCATTAATCTCAACAGGAAGGGTAATAAAACTAAATAGGGTAATTAGGGCAAAAAGAATTATACCTGCAAGTAGCAATTGTGGGAAGGTATTTATAAGGAATAGTCCTCCCAATATTAACCACATCACCCATTGAGAGGCGAAACTGACAACGGGAACGAGCTTTGAACGCATAGTAAGCCAAGAATAGGCTCTTGCATCTTGCACAGCGTGTCCGCATTCATGAGCAGCCACAGCAGCAGAAGCTACATTGGCTCCATAATAAACAGCCTTACTTAGATTGACAATCTTGGTTTGAGGATTATAATGATCTGTTAAATGTCCTTCAACACATTCAACCTTTACATCGTAAATATCTTGATCATGGAGCATTTTCTCGGCTACGTCCTTTCCTGTAAGCATCCCTTCGGTAGGAATTTTAGAATATGCTTCAAACTTACGTTTTAGGTTGGCACTAACAAGCCAAGAAAGAATTGCAACGCCAATAAATATGATCCAATATATCATATTTCCGCTTAAAAAAGTTGTATTTGGGTCCATAAATTTTTATTTTTTTTATAAATATTTAACCTTTCAATAAAAGTATTGATATGATAGTAACACAAATTCCCATAATTTATTGTAGGAATTTAGTAGGCAAAGATACTTATTTTTGCTATCAAATGAATAAAAATAGGCAAATAAACCCTATAAAAAGGCATATTGCAATATGGCAATAAGGAAAGAATTATATGTAATAATTGATATGAAAATTGTTTTTCCCGTATTGATTTATTGATTATTTGAATAATAATTTTCAGTATTTGCTATAAAATATCATTTACAAGAGAATGAATACCACTACTTTGATTTATTGTAAAGTAGTTTTATTATTATTTTTAACATTTTTGCCTTCAAATGTTAAATTCCAAATTTCTCTCCTAAATTTTAAAACTTGCATTTCTCAAATCTTTTTTGTATCTTTGCCAAACAAAGTTTCTTTTAAGGCAAAAGACATATAAATTTCCCCACAACTTATTTTTATTTTTAATTACGATATAATAGCTTTATTATTAGTATGTTATCTCTGAATAAATCTTCGTTTTAGTAAAATAAAACGAGGTTTTAGAAAATTATTTCTTCGTTTTAGTAAAATAAAACAGCGTTTTATTTGAACTTTTCTTCGTTTTTTTTCTGGAAAAATTAGAATTTGACTTTTTTAATGAAAAATTTAGAAAAATGGATTAAAATTTGCTTAGATTGTATTGAAGATTAGTAGATTAATAATTTTGAAAAAATTTAACAAATTTTTGAATAGTAAAAATTAAAAAGAATGAATCAAATGTTAAAAAGTGTTAAAATTTGGAAAAAAGCATAGATGAAATGTTAAAAATGGGGCTTTTTGTTAGTTGGAAATGTTAAAAAAAACGGGAAATTGTATTATTTTTAGTTTATTTATTTTGTTTTTAAAAAAAAACTAATCAACAAATAATTTTAAGCATACTATTTCTTGGATATGAAACCCTTTTTTTGTTAGTATGTAATTCTTTGTTTTAGGATTTATTTCTAAAAGTTTATCATCAACTAAGCCTTTTACTTGAAAAAGAAAATGACGATAAAATTCAGGGGAAAACTCTTCTAATATTTTTTTTGGAGATATTCCCTCCTTAATACGCAGAGATAGCATTATGTATTCATTGTATTTGTCCTTATCACTTAGGGTTTCCTCCTCATAAAATATACTATTAGTATTTACACCAACAATATAATCCTTGATAGAAGAGGGATTCCATCTTCTTTTATTTCCATCAAAGCTGTGAGAGGCTGCACCTAAGCCGAGGTATTCTTCCCTAAGCCAATATATCATATTGTGTTTTGAACGATAGTCCTCTTTTCCTTTTAGGGCAAAGGAAGATATTTCGTAGTGATTATAATTATTTTCAGTAAGCAATTTGTGAGTTGCATCCATTTGTTCTAATTGCTTTTCTTCATCTATTGGAGTTATCTTTCCCTTTTTTACTAATGAATAAAGCATAGTTTCTTCCTCTATTGTAAGGTTATATGCAGAAATATGTTCTACTTCTAATCCTATTGCAGTTTTAAGATTGTATATATGGTTTTGATAACTTGAAAAAGGGAGATTATACATTAGGTCTATGCTTATATTTTTAAAGCCTATATTCTTTGCATTCTCAACAGCAGAAATTGCTTTTTGGGCACTATGACGGCGATTTAATTGTTTTAAATCATTATCTATAAAACTTTGTATGCCTATGCTCAAACGATTTATAGGAGTTACTTCTTTTAGGAATTTAATATAGTTTATATTTACATCCTCACAATTTGCCTCAATGGTGATTTCATTAGGAGAAAGCATATCGCAGTTTTTGTAAATGCCATTAAATATGTATAAAAGTTCTTCTTCTTTTAGTGTAGAGGGCGTTCCTCCTCCTATATATATGGTTTGGATTTTATCTTTTAGGGTATGTTTCCTTTTGTTAAACTCTTCAACAATTGCTTTTATGTATGGTGTTTTATCTTGTTTTGTTGCACAAGAGTAGAAATTACAATAGATGCAACGTTGTTTGCAGTAGGGGATATGTATGTATAGTCCTGACATATTATCTGTCCTTATTGGAAAATGTTATTCTAAATGTTGTGCCTTTACCAACTTGTGATTGCTTAACGAATATTTGTCCTTTGTGATATTGTTCTATTATTCTTTTTGCTAATGAAAGTCCCAAGCCCCAGCCTCTTTGTTTTGTTGTAAATCCTGCTTGAAATATTTTCTTACGATTCTTTTTAATTATTCCCTTACCGGTATCTGATACGTCCAAATGTATTTTTCTGTTTTCTTCTATAAGTTGTATCTTAAAAATTCCCTTTCCTTGCATAGCATCTATTGCATTTTTGCAAAGGTTTTCTATAACCCATTCTATTAGATATTGATTTAAAGGAAGGATAATAGCTTTGTCTTGGGGAATATCTAAGATAAATTCAACCTTATTTGAGGTTCTGCTTTTTAGATATTCCACAGATTGGTTTATAATTGGGATTAAATCTTGTTTTGTTAACTCTGGTTGAGAGCCAATCTTAGAGAAACGATTTGCAATCATCTCCAAACGATGTATATCTTTTGTTATTTCATTACTCATTTCTATGTTTTCGGGTTGTAGTTTTAGGTATTCCACCCAAGCAAGTAGGGAAGAGATAGGTGTTCCAAGCTGATGTGCTGTTTCTTTTGACATACCTATCCATATAGAATTTTGTTCCCAGCGTTTGGTTGTAGAAAATAGTTGATAGCCTATAAAAAATACTACAATAAAAATTAGTATAAAGAATATAGGGTAGTATCTTAGGGCATTTAATATTTCAGATTCTTCATAAAATACAAGAGCGTTTCTTCCATTTGAAAGTTTTATTTTTATGGGTTTATTTACCCTTGTCATCTCTTCTAAGGTTTTTTTCAGATTCTTTTGAGTTAGTTTATCGGGTAGGACATTTCCAGAGGAATAAACAATACTCATTGAAGTGTCGGTTATAATTGCAGGAACAAAAACGTAGTTATCTGTAACTTCATTTAGGAGGTAGTTGGAAAGATCAATAAGAATGTTGTGTAATTCGGAATAAACCTTAGTCTCGGTGTAGTATAAAATGAAATTCATTCCATATACATTATACTTTAAAGGAGGATTAAGAGAGAATTCTTTAAGCATATCTCCACTTAAAACCCTATAATCTTTGGGAAGGTCAATGTTTTGAGATAGGAGTATATTATTAAACTCATCGGTTATAATTATTGGTATTGTTTTATTTTCAGAAATAAACTTGAAATAGAAGCCCAGCTCCTTGTCTAAGGGTTGTTGAAGTATTATTTTATGAACTTCTATAAATTGTTCAACTCTTTCTCTTTCGTCTTCCTTAACCTGCTGAAAGAACTTTTCGGTATGTTGAACGTAGTTTGATTTTCTTCCAATTGTATTAGCCCAAAGTTCAATCTTCTTTTTCTCTTCATTCCTTAATTGGTTTATAAGATGATTTATCTCATAAAGAAAATAACCTATAAGGGAAAAAGCACCTATAAAAAGTACCCATTTAATGCGTGAATTGTGGTTAAAAATATTCATTTTTTAAGTAAAAGGAGCAACAAAAATAATACATTTAATTTCTAAATGAATATTTTTATATTGCTTTTTGTTGATTTTTTTCTTTCAAAAACACATATTTTAGTATAACTTTGCACAAAATAATGAAGTGAAAATGCACAAAAAGATAGAGACTTTAATATTAAAACACAAAACAAAAGCAATGGTAAGGCTTAAAGAAGTTCCCTCTTTAAGCAATATTAAAACCATTGGTGCAATTTGTGTTTTATCCTCTGAGGAAAACTGGAATATTGTTTTGGAAATATTAAATTCGTTTAATGGAACAATGCAAGGGGTATGTTTGTTTTGCATATCACAAAACAAAGCATTGCCATTGTGGATTGATAAAAAACAAGAAAATATTATCTTTTGTACAAATAAGGATTTATCATTATTAAGAGTGCCTAAAAAGCAATTGTTGGATAATTTTATTAAGAAAGACTTTGATTTGCTTATAAACTTTGACATTAACAATGCTTTTCTTCCTTGTTATGTTAGTGCATTATCAAAAGCAAAGTTTAAAATTGGATTGGACACAGAGGAAAATAGACAATATTTTGATTTATTGTTGAACATTAAAGAGCCTACTTTTAAGGAGTATTCCTTACAAGTGGTTTCTTATTTATCTAAAATAAACATTTAATTTTTTTATATAATATGGATAATACTTACTTAGAAGGAACGGGAGTTGCAATAGTTACTCCTTTTCATAAACAAAAGAGCATAGATTTTACTGCTCTGGGTAATATTGTTGAGCATACAATAAACAATAATGTAAATTATCTTGTGATAATAGGAACAACTGCTGAGACGCCAACACTAAATGCCGAAGAGATGTTTGCTATAAGGGACTTTATGGTAAATAATGTTGATGGGCGTGTGCCTATTGTTTTAGGATTTAGTGGTAATAATACTATGGGTATAACAGATGAATTGTTCAAAGTGGATTTAACAGGTATTAGTTCCATTCTTTCTTGTGCTCCATATTATAATCGTCCAACGCAGAGAGGGATTTACGAACATTTTAAAAACTTAGTAGAGGCTTCAAATGTACCTATAATATTGTATAATGTTCCTTCAAGGACCTCTTCTAATATTAGTGTTGATACTTGTTTAAAGTTGGCTTATGATTTTCCAAATATAATAGGTATTAAAGAAGCATCGGGAAATATTTCTCAATGTATGGATATTATAGCAAATAAACCCAAAGACTTTTATGTAATATCTGGAGATGACGCTCTAACACTTCCTCTTATGTCTTTTGGAGCCTCTGGTGTAATATCTGTTAGTGCAAATGCGTTTCCTAAGGAAATAAGTCAAATGGTTAATTTTTGCTTAAAGGGAGATTTTGTTTCGGCAAAGAAAATCCATTATAAGATGTTGCCATTTTCAAAAGCTATATTTGAGGAAGGCAACCCTTCGGGCATTAAAGCAGCGTTAGAGATAATGGGAATGTGCAAAAACTATTTGCGATTGCCTCTAACGCAGGTTGATAAATCTCTTTATAAGAAAATAGAGACAATAATTAATGGTATAGAAAATGAAAATAAAACTAATTAATAAGAATAAAAAACTCATAAATTATGGTATCATATAAAGATTTAGGATTAGTAAATTCAAGAGAGCTTTTTAATAAAGCAATAAAAGGAGGATATGCAATTCCTGCTTTTAATTTTAATAATATGGAACAAATGCAATCCATAATTCAAGCTTGCGTTTTGATGCGTTCACCTGTTATTTTGCAGGTTAGTTCTGGTGCAAGACAGTATGCAAACCAAACTTTGTTGCGTTATATGGCACAAGGAGCGGTTGAATATGCAAAAGAGCTTGGATATAATATTCCAATTGTACTTCATTTAGACCATGGAAGTAGCTTTGAACTTTGTGTTTCTTGTATAGAATATGGATTTTCTTCTGTTATGATAGATGCTTCTCATCTTCCATACGAGGAAAATGTTGCCCTAACTAAGAAAGTAGTTGATTATGCTCACAAATATGATGTGACGGTTGAAGGAGAACTTGGAGTTTTAGCAGGGATTGAAGACGATGTAAAGGCAGAACATCACACCTATACCCGTCCTGAGGAGGTTGAAGACTTTGTAAAAAAGACACAGGTTGATTCTTTGGCAATATCAATAGGCACTTCGCATGGAGCAAATAAATTTACGCCCGAGCAATGCCATAGAGATGAAAACGGAATCCTTATTCCACCACCTCTACGTTTTGATATATTAAAAGAAATAGAAAAGAAAATACCCGGCTTCCCTATTGTTTTGCACGGCTCTTCTTCTGTTCCACAAGACTTAGTTGAAAAAATTAATCACTATGGAGGAAATCTAAAAGATGCAATAGGTATTCCTGAAAGCCAATTAAGAGAGGCGGCAAGCAGTGCTGTTTGTAAGATAAACATAGATTCAGATGGAAGACTTGCAATGACAGCAGCAGTGAGAGAAGTTCTTTTTACAAAACCAGAAGAATTTGATCCAAGAAAGTATCTTGGTCCTGCAAGAGATTCTTTAAAAGAATTGTATATGCACAAAATAAAAGCAGTTTTGGGATCTGATAATAAGGCTTAGAGAAAATAAAGAAAAGGTTATTAAATAAATTAATTAGTAAGAAACGGCTTTAAACATAATTTGTTTGTAAGCCGTTTTTTTTATTTCTATATTATTATTGTAGGGATTGCATTTATTAAAAAAAGAAGAAAATTATTCCTCTTGTTCAATTATATCAAAGTTATCAAAGGGTGAATAGTCGGATATAATATCTTTTGTTGATATATCAATACCATAATACATATTATCCTTTCCTTCGGATTGTATCCACACAAATTTATTTAAAAGATAATTGAAAAAATATACTCCTGTTGTAATCCCCGTTACTGCACTAAGAGCGTATATATCTTCAATATTTATTTCTTTATAGTCGTAAGATGCAAAAAAGTCGGTATCTTGTTTTGTAATTTCCCCTTCAAAAAAGTCTTGAACCTCATCAAAAGTGTAGAAAACCAAAGATGAATTGGTGTCTTTTTCATTATAAATTAGCCATACATTAAAACGAATTGCATTTAAATCCTTATAGAAAACCTCATCTTTGAATTTACTATTTGTCAAAGAGTCTTTAATTTTGTAATTATCTATTTCAATTTGTGCTATATTAAGAGTGTGATGCCTTTGGTCAATAAAAGAATTTGTAGAATCCAAAACTTCAAATCCCAAATAAATAAGTGTTTCTTTCAACTTTTGAGTGTATTGTTCCACTAAAAGAGAATCGTTAATTGAATCTAATAGGGCAGAGGTTTGATTAGGAATAATAATAGTAGGATTGCTTTTAATATAAACCACATCCTTAGTTTTGGAATTTTTCTGCTTTTTTATAAAGTCCGATGCATAGTTTTGGGAATTTGCCTTTTGGATAAATATGCCCAAAAACAATAAAAACAAAACCAAATACCTAAAATAGCGAACCTTGAACAAAATCTTCATCATTATATTCTTTATTATTGTCTGTCAATACTTCATCTTCATTAATCTCTTCTTGGCTTTGGGATTCTTCTTCTTCAATTTTTTCCTCGTATGGTAAGGATTCCAAAATTTTAATATTAGTTATATTATATTTGGATAGCTTTTTCCCCTTTGCCCTATAACGAGAAACCTCTACAAAATCCCCAATATTTATAATTAAATCATCTAAGGGTTTCTTCTTTTTTGCATCCTCCAAAGATAATTCAATAACGGGATAGTAGTCATTTGTTATATGTAGGATTTGAAAATTATCATTTTCCTCAACAAAATATACCTTCTTGTCCAAAATCTCTTCTACCAAGAAACGTTTTACTAAATATTGATTAATGGTTTTATCAAAGAATATAACAGATAAAGGTTTATTGGGATTATATTTTTCTAAAATTAGAAGATCTTCTGCAAAATGTGTAGATAAATCTTGAGAAGTTAAACGATAATAACCACTTTTATAAACAGAGAGAAGTTTATCCTCACTTGCAAAAGAACCTAAGAATATTCCTCTTTCGTCTGAGTTGAGTTTTTTTATTGACTCATCAAACCAAAGCTTTCTTGCAGAAAGAGTAGATAAGCCTTCTGTTTTCTTTATTATCTTTCTTATTTGATGCTTGGTTAATTTATTTCCCTTACTTGTTCTTCCCTTAATTGCTAATGAGGCAAAGTCAAAATCGAAATTTAACTTCCTTAGTTTGTTTTTTTGTCTTAGGAAAATGGAAATAGTTTCTGCCTCACCATTAGGATTAATAGTAAGGTATATAATCTTTGAGCCTTTCTTGCCTTGTGTCAAATCATATTCCTTATCCCTTATTATACTTGCTATGGAAAAACGTTTAACAAAAGCTTGTCCCATTGCTCCATCTTGATATATTAAATTGTATATAGTCCTTTCATCATTTTTCTTGAAAACTCCTACATAAATTATGTCTTGTCCAAAGAAATCTTTTTCTTGAACCTTCTTTATTATAAATTTTCCGTCCCTTCTTATGGCAATAATATCGTCTATATCTGAGCAATCACAAACATATTCTGCTCCTTTTATCTTATAGCCAACAAAACCTTCAACATAATTGCAGTATAGTTTCTCATTTGCAACGGCAACAGCTTGTGCCTCTATGTTATCAAAGTTACCTATCTTGGTTTTCCTTTCTCTGCCTTGTCCATATTTCTTTAAAATTCTTTTAAAGTAGTCAATTGCATAATCAATTATGTGTTCCAAGTCGTATTTTACTTGTTTAATATCGTCCTCTATTGAAAGTAGGATGTCATTTGCCTTATCGGAATTGTACTTTGATATTCTGTCAATGGGAATCTTCCTTAATTTATGCACATCTTCTAATGAGGGCTGACGCAAAAGCTCTTTTATAAATGGGGATAGTCCTAAAAGGATAGTATCATCTATATCCTTATCAGTTTTACAAGGCTTTATTTTTTCGTAAATCTCATTTTCAATAAATATTCTTTCTAATGAAATCCATTGCCACTTACTATTTAGTTCTTCAAGTTCAATTTCCAGCTCCCTTTGTAGTAGTTCCAAAGTGTGCTGAGTAGAATATTCCAATATTTCATTAACAGATATAAAACATGGTTTATTATTATTGATTACGCAACAATTAGGTGATATAGTAATTTCACAATCTGTGAAAGCATAAAGAGCATCTATGGTTTGATCTATTGAAGTATCGTTGGGCAATTGTATGACAATTGCAACCTCTTGTGCTGTGTTGTCATCAATTTTCTTTATCTTAATCTTCCCTTTTTCATTAGCACTTATTATGGATTCAATCAATCCATTTGTTGTTGTGCCAAAAGGAATCTCACTAATTACTAAGGTTCTTTTATCCTCAATTGAAATTGTTGCCCTAACTCTTAGTTTTCCTCCTCTTAATCCTCCATTATACTTTGATACATCTATCATACCTCCTGTTAGAAAGTCGGGATATATTTCAAAAGCCTCGTTTTTTAATATCTTTATTGAGCTTTCTATCAACTCACAGAAGTTGTGAGGAAGTATTTTGCAAGCAAGAGTAACAGCAATACCTTCTACTCCTTGTGCCAAAAGCAAAGGGAATTTTATGGGAAGAGTTTCGGGTTCTAAGTTTCTGCCATCATAAGAAGGTAGCCATGAAGTTGTCTTTGGGTTAAAGACTACATCCAATGCAAATTTTGATAACCGAGCCTCTATATATCGTGGAGCTGCCGCCCTATCTCCTGTAAGAATATTTCCCCAATTACCTTGACAATCTATCAAAAGCTCCTTTTGTCCAAGCTGAACTAAGGCATCGCCAATGGAAGCATCACCATGAGGATGATATTTCATTGTATTACCAACAATATTTGCAACCTTATTATATCGTCCATCGTCAAGTTCCTTCATAGAATGTAGAATACGTCTTTGTACGGGCTTAAATCCATCGTTCAAATGAGGAACGGCTCTCTCTAATGTAACGTATGAGGCGTAGTCTAAAAACCAATCTTCAAACATTCCTTTCAAAGAAATGGTCTTATAAGTGTGCTGATTATTGTTTTCTTCCATATACTTTCTCTTGTTGCCTATATTATCGTTGGGTTTTTAAAAAAACGTGACTAAAATTCCACCTTTGGTGCATTTTCTGCTCCCTTGTCTGCTTCAAAATAAGCCTTTCTTTCAAAGGAAAACATAGATGCTATTATATTTGTTGGAAAACGTCTTATTTGAGCATTGAATTTCTTAACCACCTCTGCGAATTTTTGTCTTTCAACAGCTATCCTATTTTCCGTTCCTTCCAATTGGCTTTGCAATTCAAGGAAGTTTTGATTTGCTTTCAAATCGGGATAACGTTCAACTACAACCATAAGCCTATCTAATGAAGATTTTAAATTTGCTTGACTTTCTTGCAAACGATTAATGTTTTCTTGTGTTAAATTATTTCCGTCAATCTTAGTGTTATTTGCTTGGTTTCTTGCTGCAACAACCTCCTCTAATGTGGTTTTTTCGTGTAAAGAGTAGCCCTTAACGGTATTTACCAAGTTTGGAATCAAATCCATTCTTCTTTGATATTGACTTTCCAACTTTGAGAATTGTTCATAGCATGCCTCATCATTTTTAACTAAACCATTATATGATGAAACGACCATTATAACTAAGAGCAATATAACTCCACAAACCACTATCCAACTAATTGTTTTCTTGTTCATCTTTCCTATTTTTTTTATTAAATTTATGTTTATTTTTATCTCTATTTATCTTTTATTAGTAAATGTTTTGCAAAAAAGAGTAATTAAAATCTTCCTCCGCCTCCTCCGCCACCGGAGAAGCCACCTCCAAAACTTCCACCAGAGAATCCTCCTCCTCCTTTTCCAAATCCACCCATAGAACCCATTGCAACAGCGGCTGCAAGCAAAGGTATTACGTATGGAATTGCGTGAGTTTTTCCACAATTTTTGCACTTATATATCTTTTCTCCTTTTCCTTCAACAAGGCTTGTTGCATCCCGAATTATCCTATCTTCAACCAAAGACATTGTTTTTGCGTTACAATAGGGGCAGTAGCTATATTTTGTTAGCTTATTCTCGTATGCAAATACAGAGGTGTTTTGACAATTTTCACAAAGCCAAACATCGTAGTTCTTAGACCTTACTTCCTCTTCCATTAATTGCCTTTGTGAAAGGTATTCATCCTCTTCTTTTTCGCTTAAACGATGCATTTTACCATTGCATTTAGAACAATTGATTGAGGAAAAACGAACACGAGGCTTAAAAAATAGGCTATACCACAAAAGAATAAATAAATCCATAATAGGAAATAGTATTCCAAAGTATATCCATAATCGTGCTGAGGAATTAAATGCAGAAATTTTCTCTTCCTTTTGAGAAAGACTATACTTTTTTTCTGCTTTTCTTATTGAAGAAAAGGCAAAAATTGTAAGGATAATTGTAAAACCTAAATATAAATATATGTATGGAATATAGTCTTTTAAGGTTTTTGCCTTTTTTTGTGCAAATCCATAAGTATTATATTCCTTAACTATTAAATCACTTATATAGTTAATTCCTTCAATTGCACCTTTATCCCATTGAGCATCCTTGAAATAGGGTCCCATAATATTATTTACTATCCACGTTGCCTTACTATCAGTCAATGCCCCCTCTAATCCATACCCTGTACGTAAGAAAACCTCTCTTCTATCAACTATAAGCACAATGATAAGTCCGTTATTTGATTCTTTTTGACCAACTTTCCACTTATCAAAAAGCTGCATTGAAACCTCTCGAGCATCCATATTGCCAGAGGATTTCAAGCATACAAAAGCCACTTGTGCTGAGGTTTCTTTCTCCAAAAGAGCTAATTTATCATTGATAATTTGAACAGCAGAGGCTGAAAGAATATTATCCTGATTTGAGACATAACTATTGGAGTACTTGGTTTTGATTGATTTAATATCATTTATGGAAAATTCTTTTGCTAACAAAGAATTAGAAACTATAAGTGAAAATGTTAAAAATAGAATTTTTATATAAAATTTCATAAAATTATACTTTAATTGGAAAAGTTTTTCAGGCAAAAATACGAAAAAAAACATAATTAGCCCATATTAATGTCTCTTATAAATAAAACAGCGTTTTAAAAAATTATTTCTTCGTTTTAGTAAATTATTTCTTCGTTTTAATAAATTATTTCTTCGTTTTAGTAAATTAAAACAGCGTTTTATTTAAAAAAAACGCTGTTTTATTTCTATCAAATTAAGGATATATAATCATAAATCCAGACTTCCGTCAGGAAAATTAAAAGCCCGTTGCGGGCACAAAAAAACGCTGCCTTAAAAAAGCAGCGTTTCAAAGAATGATGTGTGTATTTTTTATTCGTACATAATGATTAAGAACTTACTTTTTCCCCAAAACTTGCTTGGATCTGTAATTTTTATTCCAGTAGGTTTTTTAGCTGTTCCTTCAATAGTATAAGATGTGCTTGGGTGAGTAGTCATAATCTTAATTTTATCTTCACCATTTAGGGTTATTAAGTCAAAATGGCGTATATCAACCTTAGTATATTTTGATAATTCTGAATCATTATTGACATTAGTCTTTCTTCCTATGCCTAAAAATCCTCCTTTTACATTTACTATACCTTGCTCTTGTAGTTCTTTTTTAGTGCCAACTATGTAGTAAGCTGTGTTTTTTTCAGTCTCAACCTGCAAAATCTGTTGGTCTTTTTCTTGATTTTGTTTTGAAAGATCGGAGAGATTTTTGTTTAAGTTTTCAATTACAATTTTCTTTTCTTGCAATTCAGAAGTTAGTGCTTGGATTTGAGCTTCCTGATCGTTTAATTGTTTTTGAAGATTTTCAACAAATGTAACAAGTTCTTTGTTTTTGTCTCCTTGTCCTGAAACTTGCTTAGAAAGTTTTGATAATTTTTGTTTATTAGAAGCTAATAATTCGTTTATGTTTTGTATTTCTGAGGTAATTCTTTCACGGGTATTTTTTGTTATTTTCTCTCCTGAGGTATTCTTTAATTTATTTACGTTTGAATACTTTGAAGTAACATCTGAGAGAGATTGCTCAATAGAGTTCAATTCTTGGAATAACTCTTCCAATTCTGCATCTTTTGCTTTAATGACAGCTTGAATAGAATCGTTGAGTTTTTGTTGTGTTATTAATTGATCTTGCAATTCTTTCTTTCCGCAAGAAGAAAACACCAAGGCGATGATGCTTAAACTTAGAATAATTCTTTTCATGTTTTAATTTTTTTTATTGATTAATTTTAATATTTCTATATTTGCAAAAATAAAACGAAGCAGTTTTCGTTTTATTGTGAAAGATAGTATTATTTTTTTTGGGGTGCTTAATAAAAATGTTTAGGCTGAGATTATACCCTTTGACTCCTTAGGTAATGCTAAGCGAGAAATGAGTTTATTCTTCCTTTATATAAAAAAAACATTCCCAACATTATTTAAACTTTTTTTTAAAACTAAAATAAGTAATTTTATGACATTTCCTGTTGGATTAACAATTGCGGGTTCGGATTCTGGAGGTTGTGCGGGAGTACAAGCGGATATAAAAACATTTAGTGCCTTAGGCGTGTTTGCAACCTCTGCAATAAGTGCTCTAACTGCTCAAAATACTATGGGAGTTTCTGCAATTATGAGTGTGGATTCAGAATTTTTAAGGCAACAAATCAAGGCTGTTTTGGAGGATTTCAACGTAAGGGCGATAAAAATAGGGATGTTGTATTCAAAGGACAATGTTTTATCTGTCTATGATGTGTTAAAGGATTACAAAAACACTATTCCAATAGTCTTAGACCCTGTTATGATTTCAACCTCTGGAAGTAATCTAACTTTGGATGAGGCAATTTTAGCAATAAAAACTCATCTTTTTCCCTTAGCAACGATAATTACACCCAATTTAAATGAGACAATGCAACTACTAAACAAAAAGGTAGAAACCTTAGAGGATATGTCTCTTGCTGCAAAAGAGTTTATTGATATTTATAATGTAGAAGCTGTTTTGATAAAAGGAGGACATTTGCAAGGGGAAGAAATGATTGATATATTCCTATCCAAAGAAGATAAAGGCAATATAAGGAAATTTTCTTCCAAAAGAGTAAATACGATAAATACACACGGAACTGGATGTACTCTTTCAAGTGCAATTGCAGCTTTTTTGGCTAAGAAAGAAGATTTAAAGGATAGTGTAGAAAAAGCAAAACAATATATAACTAATGCATTGGAAGAAAGCAAAGATATAACTCTTGGTAGGGGACCGGGAGCTGTAAATCATTTTTTTTCTCCCGAAAAGTTAATAAAGATATGAAGATAAGAGTAAATAATAGAGAGAAGATTCTACCAGAGAATGTCTCAATAGCAAAGATGTTAGAGATAAATAACCTTAAAGAAAAGGAAGGTATTGCCTTGGCTATTAATAATGATATTATCCCAAAGGAGGAATGGGAAAATACAATATTAAAAGATGGGGATTCAATAATAATAATTAATCCAACATGTGGAGGATAATTGGAATTAGTGCTGAGGATATAGTTTGCAATGAGCATAAGAAAATAGAGCAATACTTAGAAAGGGGTATTGATTTTTTTCATATTCGTAAGCCAAATTTTTCTTTAAAAGAGATGAAAGACTATATTGAAAAATTTTCTCCAAATATTCGCAAAAGATTAACCATACATTATTATATAGAACTTTGTTTGGAATATTCCTTAGGAGGAGTTCATTTTAATGAAAAGAATATTTCATTAAATGATTTTAGGTTTAATGGTGTAAGAAAAAGCTATTCGGCACATAAAGAGCAAGAGGTAGAGAAATACTATAAGGAAATGGACTATATTTTTCTTTCTCCAATATATGATAGTATATCAAAACAAGGTTATAAAAGCAAGTTTTCCTTTGAAAAATTAAGGAAAATGGAGCTTGAAAACAAAAAAGTAATTGCCTTAGGGGGCGTTAAGAAAGATAAATTTGAAGAGTTGAAGGCTTTGGGTTTTAGTGGATGTGCCCTAAAAGGAGAGTTGTGGAATAAGGAATAATAAAAAAGAATATTGTGATAGAACCACCAAAAATACAATACATAATTAATTATCCTTGGAATGAAGAATACTTATATGCAATTAAGGCAGGTATAAACTTTATTCAATTTAGGATAAAGCAAAGAAGTGTTAAAAGCGATGAAGCTCTTTGTTTGGCTATTGAAAAATGCAAGGAACAAAGAGGGGATATAACATTAATTATTGATGATTATGTAGATTTAGTTAGGGAAATGGATGTTTGCGGAGTTCATTTAGGCAAAATGGATATGCCAATATTAGAGGCAAGAAAGATTTTACCAAATAAAATTATTGGTGCAACGGCGAATTGTTTCAAAGATATCCTTAATGCAGAGGAAAAAGGAGCCAATTATATTGGTTTAGGTCCTTATAAATATACTACCACAAAGAAGAATTTAAGTCCAATTTTGGGAATTTCGGGCATAGAAAGCATAATTAATGAATGTCAAAAACGAGGAATTAATATTCCAATATATGCAATTGGAGGTATAGTTTTAGAGGATATTCCTCTTTTAAAAAAGATAGGAGTATATGGAATTGCATTAAGTGGAGTTATAACTTATGCAGAAAATCCTTTTTTGATGAGTAGGAATATAGTGGATGCTATAAATAAAGAATAAAAATTAAAAAACATACTAATAAAAACTAAAAAACGATAAATAATATGAGTAATTTGACAATTGCAGGTAAGGAATTTACATCACGTTTGTTTTTAGGGACGGGTAAATTTTCTTCAAATGAAATAATGAATAAAGCAATTATTGCTTCAAAAACCAATATGGTGACTGCTGCATTAAAGAGGGTGGATATTGAAAAAAAAGAAAATGACGACATATTAAAACATATACCAAGTGATATAATACTTTTGCCCAACACATCTGGGGTTAGAAATGCCAAAGAGGCTGTTTTTGCAGCTCTCTTGGCAAGAGAGGCACTAAAAACTCCTTGGATAAAGTTGGAAATTCATCCAGACCCTAAATTTCTTCTTCCAGATCCAATAGAAACTCTTAAAGCCGCAGAGGAGTTAGCCAAATTAGGCTTTATTGTTTTGCCGTATATTCAGGCTGATCCTGTGCTTTGCAAGCTATTAGAAGAGGTAGGGACAGCAGCAGTTATGCCTTTGGCATCTCCAATTGGAACAAATAGGGGGATAAAACAAAGAGATATGTTGGAGATAATAATAGAACAATCCAATATTCCTGTAATAATTGATGCGGGAATAGGGATGCCTTCTCATGCATGTGAGGCTATGGAGATGGGAGCTGATGCTGTATTGGTCAATACCGCTATTGCAATAGCTAAGGATCCAATAAAAATGGCAGAGGCTTTTTCATTGGCAGTTTCCTCTGGAAGAATGGCATACCAAATGGGAGGAAATAAAGAAACATTCTATGCAAATGCCTCCTCTCCACTAACGTCTTTTTTGGACGAATAGAGGGTTTTTAAAATTAAAATCTTATAAATATTAACTGATAATTTTTTTTTACTATGAAAGAAACTAAGATGGAGTGTGACAGCTCAAATAAAACTAAAAAGATTTACCTTTTTGGTAAAATGCATCCAATAAAAGTGGGGATGCGTAAAGTGGAATTAACCGACACAATTGAAGATGGGAAAAGGCGAGAAAATGGTTGCGTTTTGTTATACGATACAAGCGGAGTACTTACTGATGAAAATGAAAAAGTAGATATAAAAAAGGGATTGCCAAGACTAAGAGAAGAGTGGATAAAACAAAGAGAGGATATTGAAAGACTTTCAGAATTTTCATCTAAATATAGGAATGAAATATCAAAAAAAGGGATTTCAAATGAAAATTACTTTCCTTTGGAAAATCTTCCCTACAAAGCAAAAAAGGGAAAGGCTATAACCCAGATGGCAATGGCAAAACAAGGGATAATAACTCCTGAAATGGAATATGTATCTATTAGAGAAAATCTTTCTTTGCAAGAAACCTCCTACATAACTCCTGAGTTTGTTAGGCAGGAAGTTGCCTCCGGTAGGGCAGTTATTCCTTCTAATATCAACCATCCAGAGTCCGAACCCATGATTATTGGTTCGAAGTTTATGGTTAAAATAAATACTAATATAGGTAATTCATCCCTTAGTTCAGATATAGAAAAGGAAGTTGAAAAGTCTCTTTCCTCTTGTTTGTGGGGAGGAGATACACTAATGGATCTTTCAACGGGTAAAGACATACATCAAACCAGAGAATGGATAATAAGAAATTCACCTGTCCCTATTGGAACTGTCCCAATATATCAAGCATTGGAAAAGGTTAATGGAAAAGCCGAAGAATTAAATTGGGAAATTTATCGTGACACCTTAATAGAACAATGCGAACAAGGCGTTGATTACTTCACAATTCATGCAGGATTACTAAAAGAACACCTGCCTTTGATTAATAAACGTCTAACAGGGATTGTCTCTCGTGGCGGCTCAATAATGGCAAAGTGGATGAAGGAAAACAATAAGGAAAATTTCCTATACACACATTTTGAAGATATATGTCAAATACTTTCTAATTATGATGTGGCTGTTTCTTTGGGAGACGGACTTCGTCCTGGCTCTATCTTTGATGCAAATGATGAGGCTCAATTTGGAGAATTGGACACCTTAGGACAGCTAACCCTTATTGCATGGCAAAATAATGTACAAGTAATAATAGAAGGTCCGGGACATGTTCCATTAAATAAGATAAAGGAAAATATGGATAGACAAAGGGAAAAGTGCTTTTCAGCCCCTTTCTACACTCTTGGACCAATTACAACCGATATTTCTCCCGGCTATGATCATATTTCCTCTGCAATAGGTGCTGCTTTGATTGGGTGGTATGGCACAGCCATGCTTTGTTATGTAACTCCTAAGGAACACCTTTCTCTACCCAATAAGGAGGATGTAAGAAATGGAATAATGGCTTATAAAATTGCAGCTCACGCAGCAGATCTTGCAAAGGGACATCCAGCAGCTATGATACGAGATAATGCTCTTTCTAAGGCAAGGTATGAATTTCGTTGGATAGATCAATTCAATCTTTCAATAGATCCTCAAAGGGCAAGAGAGTATTTTGGAAATAATAACTCACATGGTACTCCCTATTGCACAATGTGTGGTCCTAATTTCTGTGCTATGCGAATTTCAAGAGAGGTTTCAAATAAAGGTAAGATAGAATAGAAGAGACAATAGACTATGAAGACAACATTCTACGATACAATAAAAGATTTGTCATGGGAAAAAGTGACAGAAAGTATATACAATAAGACAGAAAAGGATGTAGAGTTAGCTCTAAGTAAGAAATATCTTTCAATTGAAGATTTTAAAGCTCTTATTAGTCCATCAGCAGAAAAATATCTTGAAACCATGGCAAGCATTTCAAGAGAAATAACACAAAGAAGATTTGGTAAGGTTATACAATTCTACCTTCCTTTATATCTTTCCAACGAATGTTCCAATCATTGCATATATTGCGGCTTTAATCACAATAACCCAATTAAGAGAAAAACTCTTACAGAAGAAGAAATCATAGAAGAATTAAAGGCAATAAAGAAAATGAATATGGATAATGTTCTCCTCCTTACAGGAGAATATCCTTCCTTAGTTGGAGTTAGCTATATTGAAAAAGCAGTAGAACTTGCCCGTTGCTTGTTTTCAACAATTAATTTAGAGGTTTTCCCAATGAAAATAGAAGAATATGAAAGACTAATTAAGGCAGGAATAAACTCAGTCTATGTTTATCAAGAAACATATAATGAAAAAAGATATAAAATATATCATCCCAAAGGGATGAAAAGTAATTACAAATATCGTTTATCTTCTCAGGAGCGTTTAGCTCTTGCAGGTATTCACCGATGTGGCTTAGGTGCTTTGATAGGGTTAGAAGAGTGGAGAACAGAAATGGTATTTATGGCAATGCATCTTAGATTTATGACAAAAAACTATTGGAGGACAAAATACGCTGTTGCATTCCCAAGAATACGTCCAGCAGAGGGAGGATTCCAACCAAACTTCATTATGTCAGATAAAGAATTTGCTCAAACAATATGGGCATATAGGATATTTGATAATGATGTTGAAATTTCATTAACAACACGTGAAAAGCCATCATTTAGAGATAACCTACTCTCTTTGGGAATAACCTCACTAAGTGCAGGAAGTAGGACAGAGCCGGGAGGATATTCAAAGCCAAATGATGAATTGGAACAATTCCATATAAGCGATGATAGAGGGGAAAAGGAGATTGAAGATATGGTAAAAAAGCAAGGCTATGAGGTAGTCTATAAGGACTGGGATAGAATACTCAATTAATAAAACCATTTTTATGTTGAATAAAGAGGAATTAGAAAGATACAATCGCCAAATAATATTAAAAGACTTTGGAGAAAAGGCTCAGGAAAATTTAATAAACTCTTCTGCCCTCATTGTGGGGTTAGGTGGGTTGGGAAGTGTAAGTAGCCTCTACTTAGTTGCAGCAGGAGTGGGAAAAATTGGGCTTATAGATAAGGATATTGTTTCTTTAAGTAATCTACAACGTCAAACGCTTTTTCGTGAAGATGAAGTTGGGAAAACGAAAGTTGATATTGCAAAACAAACATTAGAAAGACTAAATAGTGGATGCAAAATATCAACATATAATACCTTTTTAAATTGGGATAATGCAAAGGAAATAATGTCCTCTTACGATATTATCATTGATGCAACTGATAATTTTAAGGCAAGATACCTTATAAATGATGTGGCAATTTACTTAAATAAACCCTTTGTTTATGGTGCAATACAAGAAGATTGTTTGCAAGTAGGGGTTTTTAATGAGGATTCTTCCTCTGCAACATATAGAGATCTGTTCCCAGAGGAAGAAAAACTTATTGGAAAAGAAAATCCTTCCAAAGCAGTTATGGGAGTTTTGCCTTCAATAGCTGCATCCTTGCAGGCAAATGAGGCAATAAAACTTCTTGCCTTAAAGAAAAGCGGTCTAAAAAATAGGCTTCTATCAATGAATATTAATACCTACGATTTTTCAATCCTTAATATTTTACCTAAAAAAGAAAATAGAGAAAAAAGCATAAAGACATTTTTTCAAAACTATAATTAGATTTTAAAAGAGAAAACAAAGAAATATATACTATTTATAATATAATGGAGGAAATATATCAAAGAACAGAGCTTTTAATAGGTGAGGATGGTATTAGAAAACTAAGAAATGCCTCCGTATTGGTTGTAGGTTTAGGTGGAGTAGGGGCGTATTGTTGTGAGAATTTATCAAGAGCAGGAATAGGAAAGATGACTTTGGTTGATGGAGATATAATAAATCCTTCCAATTTCAATCGTCAGTTAATTGCAACAAGGACAAATCTTGGTAAATTAAAGGCTGAGGTCTTAGCAAAGAGGATAGAGGATATAAATCCAAAGATTCAATTAAACATTATCTCATCCTATATAAAGGAAGATGAAATGCAAGGATTATTAAAGAAAGATAAATTCAATTTTGTTGTAGATGCAATAGATACACTTTCTCCAAAGGTTTCTTTGATTTATAATTGTGTTCAACTATCCATTCCAATTGCATCCTCAATGGGAAGTGGTGGAAGAGTGGATCCTCAAAAGGTGAAAATAGATGATATATCTCGTTCCTTCAATTGTCCTCTTGCCTTTAAGGTAAGAAAACTCCTGCATAGAAAAGGAGTATTTTCAGGAGTAAGTGTTGTATATTCTTCCGAGAAAGTAGATAAACTTTCTGTCATAAAAGAAGAAGGACAAAACAAAAAAAGCACAGTAGGAACAATATCCTATATGCCCGCAATCTTCGGTTGCTTTCTATCAAGCATAGTAATAAGAGAGCTGATTAAATAGTCTATTCGTATTTTATTTTTCTTTGTTCAATCAAAAACAAAGATTTTTTCAATTAATGTTATCTAATTCTTGTAAGCTCTTTTCTATATCTTTTATAATAACATCATATTCTCCAGTTCCTTTTTCTTTAAGTGGTTTTAATATATCCAATGCTTTAATGTAGTATGATTGTTTTATTGTTTTTTTTTCTTTTGTTGGGTTACAGAAATCGCCCATACTACGTAATGCTAATGCCATATAATGTTTATAGGAATCATCCTTATTATATTTTTTTAGAAAAATATTGTCTATATCTATTGCTCTTTTAAATACTTGTTCTGCTTCAGATAATTTATTTTGGCTTTTATATAGAAGTCCAATATGATTTAATAAGGATACTAATTTGTATTTATATTCATTATTCATAGAATCCTTTTCTATTAGTTTCTTATATATATCTATTGCTTCTTTAAATGTTTGTTCTGCTTTTGGTAATTTTTCTTTATCGTTGAGATGATATAAAAAACCAAGTTTAAATAATGTTGAGGCTAAAAGTGATTTATATTCATCATTATTAGGATATTTTTCTATAAGCTTTTTAAATATATCTAATGTTTTTTTATATGCTTCTACTGCTTCTTGGAATTTATTTTCTTGTTTCTGATAAACCATTCCAAGGCACCCAAAAATTATTGCCAAATTAAAATTTAAAATATCGTTATCAGGATAATTTGTTGTAAGGGTTTCATATATATTTATTGATTTTTCATATTCTTTTTCTGCATTTAAATAATCATTTTGTTGTTGATGCAAAAATCCTATATTGTTTAAATTAAAAGCTAAAAATCCATTATAGGTATCAATATCAGGATGCTTTTTTATAGATTCAGTAGATAATTTTATTGCTTCTTGATATGCTATTATTGCTTTTTTTATGTCTTTGTTATCGTAAAAATATCCAATATGCATATGTATGTATGCTTTAATA
>JAISIA010000010.1 GCA_031262295.1 Bacteroidales bacterium
ATTTTGTAAATATAAAGAAAAATGAAATTTGGAAATATTAGAGCTTTCTTGCCCTAAAAAGAAACTTTGTTTCGGCAAAGATACAAAAAATATTTTACAAATGCAAATGGCGATTTTCAAATTTGAAGTTTCGGAATTTAACATTTGAAGGGAAAAATGTTAAATATTTTTTGAAAATACATTTTTCTTATATCAAAGCAATGGGATTCATTTTCTTGTAAAATTAATATTATATGCAAATATTGGTAATTTGTTTAAATAAACAATACTTACAAGGGGAAAAATCCGCGGATTATTGATTATTCTACGTAAATTCCTTTGCGGATTATCCCTATTGAATTAGGAGAAAATAAAGCCTTATACATATAACTAATAAAAATGGACTTCATTTTCTTATGAAAACAATTATAAACAATCCATTAAATTAATTAAAAAGAATTGTAATTCACAAAAATAGTTTATTTTTGTATTTGAAAAAAGAAAAAAGTTCCTTAAAGCATCTTGAATCAAGAAAAAAGATAAAGAAATAGACTATTAAATTATGAAAAAATTACTATTATTTTATTTATTAATTTTTTGTTGTAATATTTTTACTCATGCTCAAGTTGAAATAATATTTGATACATTAAAGATCAATAAACTTGTATATTTTCATTCTGGTAAAAAATACAGAATAACTAATAAAGAAAAAGATACAATTACATTGGGAACTCAATTTTTTATGGAATGGAATAAACCATCTGCAAAAAGTACAATAACCTTCAAAAATCATTCTGACAGTACAATATTATTAACCAGAGATAATTTTTATTATAGTTTTAATATTGATAATATTAATTATGCAATACCATATATAGAGTATGGCATAAAAATATACGACACAATATTAATTGCTCCAGATGATTCTATAAAAATAGATTTCACTGCGTATGATTTATTGTTATCTACAAGAGAACTCAACACAAATAATAAAGTGAAATTGTCGCCTATATCAAATGAATATTATTATGATTATTCTAACATTATTTATAGTATTCTTCCAAGTTTTCATATAGTATATAAAGAAAATGATTTAATTGTTCATAGCAATGTTCCAAATGTTATTATACTAAATAGATATAATAAGGGTAATTTAAAAGATTATCAAAAATCAATGAAAAGTGAAGAGTTAACAGAAGAAGAATGGGATTTTCAACGTGAAAATGATAATGATTCTGCTATGCTTGTTTATGTAAATAAATTTATAGAAGAAAATGCAAATAAATATAGTTTTATTTCAATTGAGCAATGTGATACTAAAAATAGAAAATTTCATCCAGAAGATTTTTTAATGAGCAGTGATTTTAATGGAGATAATCTTTTCGATTTTGTGATAATACTGAACAATAAAATTAATAATAATATAGAATTGCTTTGTTTTCTTAATAAAAAAACATATTTTGAATGTTATTATATGGACACCTATCCTTACAATAATAGAATAGATTTTTCCTTTTGGTTAGAAAATAAAATGGATAATTTTGAAGATGATTTAAGGGTTTCAAGTTTTAATTGGGATTTTAATTTCTTATATCATTGGAATGGTACTAATTTTGTAAAATCTAATTATGAATAAATATATAAAGTATATAAAATATACACTATACACATTATTAATAATAATAGTATCTTTTATAGCTTTTTTAATATATGATGAAATGTATCATGATCCATTAGATGATAAACATATTAAAATGCTATTTCCAAATGATGAGGTTTCTCTAAAAATGATACATACCAAAGATTTTATAGGATTTGGAAAAGATTTCTTTGATATTTATGTCTATAAAGTCAATAATGCAAGCATAAAATCAAACTATCCGCAGTTTACGGATAAATGGTTAAATGTTAAAGAAGATATTATTACTTCTAAATGGTTGAAATGTCCAATCGATAGTGCAACATTATTATTGTATAAACGCGAAATAGATTATGTTATACGTGATGATAATAGTAAATATAAATTATCAAAAGATATGTTAATTGATAAAAATAACTATTATAGCTATATTTTTGTAGCTTATCACGAAAAATACTTTTTTTTATATAAATCAAAAGATAATTATTTATATTATATCAGAAAACGAATTTAAAGAACAACAAAATATTATGAAAAAATATATTTTAATTTTTATATTATTTATTTTAATAACGTTTTATAGTTGTAATACAAATTATAAGATAAAACGTTATATTGAATCTAATTGCGATTTTGATAAATCAGATGTATGTTATATAAATTTAAAAAAAGCATTAAAAACTGATTATGACACAATGTATATTTTTGGAGGAACTACATCAGCTGAAGAAGTTTCTAAGATAATAAATTTAAAATACACAAATAATAATTGGAATGATGATTCTTGGAAAATAGTGCTTGTAAAAAATAGAGAAATAGTATATGAAGATGAATATTATTCACGAAATATATCATTTTTCCAATATGAAGATTATAGATATGCTGGATGCATTGGATATGACTTATATACTGATTCAATGTTTTATGTTAAAAAATTAAAAAAAGCGTCAGGTGCATATTTTTATAGATTGAGTGTTGAATCTTTGGAATAGAAAAAATAAAATTCAGGATGTTTTAATAAAATTTATATCTTTGTAAATCATTATGGCAAAACAATAGTCAATATGGACATTCACATAAATAACATATTATTATAATCAATGAATATATATATAGCAATTTTAGTATTTCTATTTATAATTAATGTAATATTAGGTTTTATTACCGAGAAATCTATTGAAGACTATAGGGAAGAATCTTTTTTATATCTTACTTATGACATTTTACTTTTATTTAAAATTTATAAACGAACAAAACAAAAAAAATATTTGTATTTATTTATTGTTGATACTATATTTATCATTATATTAACTGTATATATTATAATATATCCTTTTGTTTTAGTTTAATGTTGTAATTGTATATAAAAACAATTTCATGAAAAAGAATTTTTTAATTATTTTTATATTATTTATTTTAATAATGTTTTATAGTTGTAATACAAACTATAAGATAAAACGTTATATTGAATCTAATTGCGATTTTGATAAATCAGATATGTGTTATATAAATCTAAAAAAAGCATTAAAAACTGATTATGACACAATGTATATTTTTTCAGGACTTTTTCCAGCTGATTACATTTCCAATATAATAAATCTAAAATACACAAATAATAATTGGGATGATGATTCATGGAAAATGGTACTTGTAAAAAACAGAAAAATAGTGTATGAAAATGAGTATTACTCACGAAATATATCATTTTTCCAGTATCCAGGTTATACATATTATAATGGTGGATATGCAGAATATGACTTATATACTGATTCAATGTTTTATGTTAAAAAATTAAAAAAAGCGTTTTATAGATTGAGTGTTGAATCATTGGAATAGGAAAAATAAAATTCAGGATGTTTTACAAATACTAATAAAGAATCTACATTCAATAAATATCATGGAATTAAATTTGGTGCAGGTATAGGTTTACCTGCAGGATATTCTCAAATAACTTCTAAAACTAAATTACTTCCATTGCGTAATCCTGATGTAAGTAAAAGTATGTATAATATAAACACAAATAAATAACTATGGAAATATTTCTTTTAATCTTTTTTATAACATATTTTATAATTTATGTATTATTAATGATTATGTCTGGATTTTTTGGTATGGAAATGTATAGAATAATGGAGGAAGAAGGCTTAGATGTAAAAAAGGTAAGTTCTATAAAACTTGCATATTCTATAAAAATATTTAAAGATTTTTTAGATAATAATAAAATTAAATATAATAACAAAGAGCGATGTTATAAATTATATCGTTTTGCATATTGGACTAGAATGACATCATATTCTATGTTGGGTTTATTTTTTTTTACAGTATTACTTTTAATGTTGATTGCATTTGCTAATAGTTAGAAATAACATGGATAATAGATCGCTAATAAAGTTAATGATGAAATAAGAAAAAGATGAAATTAATTTCAGATATGAAATACTCAGCAAGATGCAACAGGAGTCAAAAGTTTGAATATAATAAAATGGGTAATATGATATCTCATATTAATGAACAAGCTCAAACAACACGTTTTCTTGCTTGGACAGAGGATAATCGTCTGCAAGGCTTTATGGAGACAAATAATCAGAGTGCGTATTACAATTATGATGCATCAGGTAATAGGAATTTTAAATTCACAGGACCAACACAAAATTCTGTTCAAAATGGTACGACTTATATTCAGCCTAATTTAAATGATCAAACCCTTTATGCAAGTGATTTAATGACTATAAATAAACATGGTTATACAAAACATTATTTTGAAGAGGGAAAGAGAATTTGTAGTAAGATAGGAGGAGGCTTTACAACTAATGCTCCAAATGATATTATGAGGCATCATGTACATTCATTAGTAGAAGATTATGATGAGCAAGAACAACTACAAATGGATGGCGTTGAAAAAACCTTTGAAATTTTCATTGGTGTTTCTCCTTTTGTAGGTGTTTCAAACAAATTGATATATGTTATAGATGCCAAGATAGGACAAGATGACCCAGAACCAGCGTTTTTCTACCACACTGACCATTTAGGAAGTGCATCCTATATAACCAATGACACAGGAAGAGTAACACAAACACTAAATTACTTGCCGTATGGAGAACAATGGGTAGATATAAAAACATTAAGTGCCTTTATAAGTCCATATAAATTCAATGGCAAAGAAAAAGACGAAGAAACAGACTATAACTACTATGGAGCAAGATACTACGATAGTGAAAATATCTCTTGGCTTTCAGTAGATCCTCTTTCGGATAAATATCCTTCATTATCGCCTTATGTTTATTGTGCGAACAATCCTGTGAATTTAGTTGATCCAGATAGAATGCAGATAGATTGGGTTGAAGATAAAAATGGAAAAAAATATTGGAATGATAATGCAAAAGATCAATCTACAACAAAAGAAGGTGAGAAATATTTAGGAGAAGCAGTAGTAGTTTTTAATGGTAGTCTTGATGAAAAATTAGGGAAAAATAGTAATTTATTTGATGATGATGCTGTATTAGCCAGTGTTACTGTTTATGGACCAAAAGGTGCTAATGATATTCAAACATATCAAGGTTATACAATGTCATCAGATCCTACCAAATTTGGTGTAATGGCAGATGGAGATTATACTGTCGACTATAATTCACCAGGAAAAGGAGGTAAATTGCCTTCACATTGGGCAATTGAAAATGCGGGAGCTGTTCCAGCTTTAAATGGTTATAATCCTGCATATCCAGAAAGAGATCCAGGAGTTTTAATTGGTGCGTATATCCATACTTCTAATAGAAATGGATTTGCAGGAACATACGATAAAGGTAATGGCAAAGTGGGTGGAATATCTGAAGGTTGTTTGTTGATTGTCCCTACAAGACATAATAGTAAAGGACAGCGAATCAGTAAAGGATGGGATGATTTTAACAAACAATTAAAAGGTGTTTCTAAATTTAGATTAGAATTAAGAAGGAAATAAGTATGTATAAACTATTTTTATTGATTTTTGTAATTGTATTCTGTTTTAATTCAAATGCACAAACAAAGAAACATTATGAATTAATAGAAACTACAGAAAAAGATTATCTAAAAGCTAAATCTCTTAATATTGGATTAAAAATAAAGAAAGGTAGAAAAATAGAAAAAGAAAATTATATAATGACTCTACCTATTGAAGGAGATACTATATTTCTAAGAGATAATTTAGTTAAAGAAGAATCTCCATATATAACAGAATTTAAATATTTAGGAGAATTTACAGAATTAAATAAGTATATTGTAGAAGTAATTTATATTAATGATAGTAAAATATGGTTAATAGATAAAAATAATGGAACAATAACAGCAGTATCACCCTATTTTATCGTAAATTCAGAAATACTTATTAGTTATAATGATCCACAAGAATACTATAAAAATGTAAATATTTACACTAATGATGTACATTGTTTTAAAGTTTTAGATAGTATTAAAGAACGTCCTCATCAAATTGTTGATGATATTGTATTGGCTTCAAATAGTTCTTTTATAATAAAAGTGAGAAAATATTATTTAGATAAAGATAATATTGAAGCGTATTTTAAAAATACAACTGAGGGGTATTATAAAGTCAATATATTAAAATAAATCTCATGAAAAAGAATATTTTAATTATTATCATATCACTTATTTTAATTTTGTTTTTTAGTTTTAATTCAAATGCACAAACAAAGAAACATTATGAATTAATAGAAACTACAGAAAAAGATTATCTAAAAGCTAAATCTCTTAATGTTGGATTAAAAATAAAGAAAGGTAGAAAAATAGAAAAAGAAAATTATATAATGGCTCTACCTATTGAAGGAGATACTATATTTTTAAGAGATAATTTAGTTAAAGAAAAATCTCCCTACATGAAAAAATTTGATTATATAGGAGAGATTATAGAAATAAGTAAATATGTTATAAAAGTAGTATATTTTAACGATAGTCAAATATGGTTGGTTGATAAAAAAGATGGAACTATTACCGGAATATCTTGCTCTTTTATTGCAACCACAGAAGCACTTATTAGCTATGAAAAATCAAATATAAATATTTACATTAATTATGCAAATTTTTTAAATAATATAGGTAGTATTATAGAACCAAATTGGACTATTGATGATATTGTATGGATTTCAAGTCTTTCTTTTATAATAAAAGCAAGAAAATCTTATTTGGATAAAGATAAAACGGACGTATATTATAAAGTTTATATAATAAAATAGATTCAACTGTATTAATAAATGATTTTAGTTCAAGATGTTAATAACGGATTACCTAATAAATATCAATGGGACATAAAAGGTAATATGGTATTTCATAAAAATGATCAAACAAGTAAAGATCGTTTTCTATGTTGGACAGAGGATAGCCGCTTGCAAGGCTTTATGGAACGATCAGGACAGAGTGCGTATTACAATTATGATGCATCAGGCAATAGAAGTTTGAAATTTGTTGGAAAGACAGTTACTTCTGTTCAAAATGGAGTAACGTCTTATTATCCTCATTTAACTAACCAAACCCTTTATGCAAGTGATATAATTACTATAAATAAACAGGGCTATACTAAGCATTACTTTGAAGAAGGTAAAAGAATTTGTAGTAAAATAGGTGGAGGCTTTACAAATAATCCTGGTGATATTATTCATCATCATGCAACTCCATTGGAAGGAAGTTATATTGAACAAAAAAATTTACAAACACATGGTATTGAAATTACTTTTGAAAAATGTCTTGATGTCTATCCTTTAATTCAGCCTTCGCCACCACTTATGCATGCTATACAATCAAAATTAGGACGTAATGACCCAGAACCGGCCTTTTTCTATCACACTGATCACTTAGGAAGTTCTTCATATATAACCAATGATGCGGTACAAATAACGCAAGTATTGAATTATTTACCATACGGAGAAATGTGGATAGACGTTACTACTCCTCACACCTTTGCAAGCCCATACAAATTCAACGGCAAAGAAAAAGATGAAGAAACAGACTACAATTATTATGGAGCAAGATACTATGATAGCGAACGTATCTCATGGCTTTCAGTAGATCCTCTTTCTGATAAATATCCTAATCTTTCTCCTTATGCTTATTGCGCAAATAATCCAGTTAATTTGGTTGATCCTGATGGGATGCAGATAGATGAATGGCAGTTGGATGAAGAAACAGGAAAACCTGTTCATCTAAATGATAAGAAACATTCTATAGATGGTCCTAATGGGCAAAAAATAGAAGTTGATAAACTATTTGGAAAAAATAAAACTTTTATTTATATGGAAAAAGGAGAATTAAAGGAAGAAAATAATATAGAATTTGAAAAAGGTAAAATTGGCTTGTATATGGAACTCAAAACAGAATATTTAGATAGAGCAAAAAAAATATATGAATTTTTTGTAAATAACACTAATTCTGAACTTGAATTTTCTTTAATTGGATTTGATTTCAAAGAAAAAAATATCACAAATCAATTTTTAATCACTTCATCTTATGATAAAAATCAAGAATTAATGAGTTCTTTTGTATTTGATCAATTTCCTGAAACGACTTCATTTTTCTATCATGCACATGATCATTCAAAAAGTAGAATACCTACAATTATAAGAGGCGGTGGCGATTTTAAATATAAGAATAAATTACTAGAACGTAATCCTGCTTTTAAAGCTTATATATTCTTTCAAAATAACTATTATGAATATTAATAAATATATTTTTATTATTTTTACATTATGCATATTATTTTTATCTTGCACTAACACGTCATATTCTATTAAAGAATCTGAGCAAAATTATAAGCAAGAACGAGTAGAAATACGCCCTAAAATTAATATACATGAACAATCATTATTAGTGGGTACTAATAATGATTGTTTAAAAAGGGCACTTGACACTATATTAAATAATCAACCATTTAAATCAGAAATTATTATTTTAAACTATATTGGCAACAAATGGGTTGTTGATATAGAGCAAGAGAGTAAATTTCATATTAAACCATTCATGTACTTTGAATTTAAATATGACATTTTATTATATAAAAATAATCTATTTTATATTAACAAAATTGATACGAATATTTTTAATACGTTTTTTTATAAATTAGATAAATTAAAAATATTACATAGTGTTATTTCAGATTATTATGATGAGAGTAGTGTTTATTATTCTGTTTATTACAAAAATGAAAAAATGTTAATACATGCTAGATGTGACTTTGAATTTGAAATAATAAATGATAAATTAATGAATTTTAAATCTAATTGTGATAGTATCTCATTTGCAACAAAAGAAGAGTTAATTAAACTATATGGAGAATGACCAAGATTTAAAAAGAATTGATTATTTGTTTTTGTTATTTTGAAATATAATGATGGTTATGTATGATAACTTTTCTTAATCCCCTAGTTCCTATCCAATTATTCAAAATACGATCAAAAATTTTTCAATTTTTGAAGCAAGTAATCCTCTCATTGCTAAAGCGGTTGAAACCATTATCAGCAAGTTATGATGCCTAAATTTTGCGTTCTTTTCCTCCGCCCTTACCATTGGGCGTGAATATCGCAAGGAAATGGCATTAGGGAATCTTGGAAAAATTATTATCTTTGCAGAAAAGAAAATCAATAGTAATATGAATATACAAGAGATTATTCATAAACCCGAAGGAAGACGTTTGGAATTTAAAAGTGAATTACCTTCTGCTTCCGATTTAGCAAAGACCATAGTTGCTTTTGCCAACGATGCAGGAGGCGAAGTTTATATTGGAATAAATGATAAGCCACGTAAAGTGGTAGGAATATCAGAAGAAGACCTTCCTAAATTGGAAGAGAAAATTAGTAATTTGATATACGATCGTTGCTATCCTGCCATTTTACCTGAAATTTCATTTGTTTCTGTGGAGGATAAACATTTATTAAAAGTTGTTATATATCGTGGAAGTATGCCTCCTTATTATTTGAAAGATAAAGGAAAATTGAAAGGAACTTATATTAGAGTAGGTTCAAATAATAGATTGGCTGACGAAACTATAATTGCAGAATTAGAACGTAAGCGTAGAAATGTTTCGTTTGATAGTGAAATTGTAATGGATGCCTCATTAGAGACAATAAATATTGAGAGTTTTAAGAGTCTATACTTAGAAAAGACAGGAGAAGATTTGGATTTTAATACCTTAAAAAAGTTAGAGCTAATAAAAAAAGAGCAAAACATAGACTACCCTACCATTGCTTTGATACTATTTTCTGATGATTCTCTTCGTTATTCACTTTTTCCTAATGCAAAGGTTGAATGTGCTCGCTTTAAAGGCATAGGATCAGAAGAGTTTATTGACAAAAAAAGCATTACCTCACATATAGGACTACAAGCCGAAGAGGCATATAATTTTGTTCTTAGACATATAAATGAAGGAGCAACAATAAATGGAGTTTATACTGTATCTCATTGGGAATATCCAATAAAAGCTATTCGTGAGGTTATTCGTAATGCTGTTGTTCATAGAGATTTTTCTTTAACGGGAAAGGATATAAAAGTTGCTGTATATGATGATATGATTGAGATAACAAGTCCTGGGCTACTCCCTCCTTCTATTGATTATGCTGCTATGGAAAGCCGTCAATCGGATGCACGTAACAAAGTTGTTGCTTCTGTATTTAAACGATTGGGTATAATAGACCAATGGGGCAACGGCTTAACTCTTATAGCTAATGAAATGAAAGAATATCCCAATATTAAGATGCAGTGGCAAGAGGTTGGACTATCATTCCAAGTTCAATTTATCAATACAAATTATAAGCCAAACGATATAGATGATGTCACCGATGTCACCGATGATGTCACCGATGTCACCGATGATGTCACCGATGATAATAAACTTCGTCTTTTGACTCTTGTTCGTTTGAATAATAGGATTACAACTACTGAGATTGCTCAAACCTTGAAGTTAAGTACTCGTCAATGCAAACGATTAATTGCAATACTAAAAGAAGAAGGTAAGTTATGCCGCATTGGTAATGCAAAAACTGGACAATGGATTATTGCAAACAAGGATTAACAAATAAAGATTAAAATAAAAAAGACGCTGTTTTAGAAAATTAAAAACAGCGTCTTTTTTATTTTAAAGCAGTAATGATTAATTTTTATTGGGATTCTTTGCACAAGTTAAGTATAAAAACTTAATCAATTACTACTATTTTTATTATTATGTTTTTACATTATTAGTTATTAACATTCATTAATATTTATTAATCTACATTTGTGTGAAGGAATGTGTTTTTATCATTAGATAATCCCTCTTCCTTATTTATAGATGTATCTGATATTTCACTTGAAGAAGAGTGTTTTTCTGGATATATATCCTTTTTGTATCCTGCTTGTTCGTATGCAGGAGTTTTAATAACATCATATATGCCTGCATTGTTTTTCAACTTTGCATTCAATTCACTCAATCTCTTTTTGCGTTGCTCAAGTTGTTTTTCAACATCTTCTTCATAAAGAGGATTTGTATGTTGAATTTCTCTTGGCTTAGGTCGTATCTCTGGTTCATTTACAAGATTTATAGTTCCTACTTCATTTAATTGAATTTCTTCTTTATTGGCTTCAATGATTTCAGTTTTTTTCAACTCCATGCCTAATGTTCCTATTATTGTAGGAACTTTTGGTGTATTTTCATTTGAATTATTATTTGAAATATTAATAGGACTAATAACATTGGTGTTTATAGGAGTATTATTTTCTACCAAAGATTTTGGCATTACAGAAACATCTTTATCTGTTATTAGATGAGGTAGAGGAAAACCTTTTTGAGGTTCTTCTTTCTTTTCTTCCTTCTTTTCAATCATTTTTTTTGCAGGAGAAAGTCCATCTGATACAGAACCTATTGTCCTATTAACTGGATCATATATTTCCTTTTCTTCAAATCCTGTTGCTATTAATGTTATCTCTATCTTATCTTTTAGAGTATCATCATATTTTAATCCCCAAATTACTTCGTCCGATTCATTTGCTGTTTGAGCACTTATATAATCAACCATTAGATGTATTTCATCCATAGTTATTGCATATTCTTCTTCGGAGGATGTTGTTATGCTTATAAGTACATTTTTTGTGCCTTTTATGTCGCAATCGTTTAGAAGATCTGAATCTGTTGCTTGTCTTATTGCTTCCATTGCACGCTCTTCACCGCTTCCACAAGCTGAACCCATACCCATTAGTGCTACACCTGAATGAGACATTACGCTTTGAACATCTCTAAAATCAACTACAACATAAGCATTACTTGTTATTACTGTTGCTATACTCTTTGTTGCTTTTAGAAGGATGTCATCAACCATTGGAAACATTTTTGTTATAGGCATATTTCCTTTTGATCTTATTTTATTGGAATTAACAATTATTAAGGAATCTACATTAGCCTCTTTCAATGCTCTTATTCCTTGTTCTGCTTGTTCTTTTCTTCTTTTTCCTTCAAAATTAAAAGGCAAAGTAACAACTGCTACAACCAATATTTCATCATCTAATTTTTCTCCTCTATCATCAGTAAATTCTATCTCTTTTGCAAATTTAGCTATAACGGGAGATGCTCCTGTTCCTGTTCCTCCTCCCATACCTGCTGCAATAAAAAGCATTTGAGTATTATTACTTATCATACTTTTTATTTCTGTTTCAGCTAAAAGTGCAGCTTCTCTTGCTTTTTCGGGGCAGTTACCAGCTCCTAAACCATCTCTTCCTATTTTAATTTTGTTTTTAACAGGAGAAGCATCTAATGATTTTTGATCAGTGTTGCATACAAAGAAATCTACCATTTCTATTCCTGTATTAAACATGTGGTTTATTGCATTAGTACCGCCACCACCTACACCAATTGCTTTTATAAAATTATTATTTTCCTTTGGTGATTCAAACTGTAATATGTCTTGTGCTATTTCCATAATATCCCAATTTAACTTTAATTTGTAAAAATACTTACTTATTATTATTTAACTATTATTGCGTTTTTATTACTTTTTAACAATTATTGTTTATAACTCAATTATTTTAATCCTTCATCTTCGTCTTTGAATATGTTTTCCAGCCATTTCATTATTCTATTTTTACCTTCTTTGTTTGCTGAATTATCGGCTTCTTCTTGATTTTTATTAGCTTCTTCTACAATAGGTGTAGCCATTCCTTCTTCACCATCAAATATTGCCATAGGAGATTTTTCTTCCTTTTTTTCTTTAGCTAATTCTTTCTTCCCTTCAAGAATTAATCCTATACTTGTTGCATACATAGGATGAGAAAGCTCTGTATCGGAAGTATCTTTTAGTTGTTCATTTGGTTTTCCCACTCTTGCATTTATTCCTGTTAAAAATTCTGTTAGTTGAACAATACTATTCATTTCAGCTCCTCCTCCTGATAGGACAATACCTGCAATTAGTTTCTTTTCGTATTTATGACTTTTTATTTCAAATAGTACTTGATCTATTATCATTGTCATTCTTGCTTCTATTATCTCTGCAAGTGTTTTCCTTGATATTTCTCTTGCTTCTCTACCTCTAAATCCAGGAATTGCTATAATTTCATTTTCATTTGCAGCAGCAGCTAAACATGAACCGAAATTCACCTTTAAAGCCTCTGCCTGTGTTTTTATTATTGAGCATCCTTCCTTTATGTCATCGGTTATGACATTTCCTGCAAGTGGTATTACAGCAGTGTGACGTAGGATTCCTTCGCTGAATATTGCTATATCTGTTGTGCCGCCTCCTATATCAACTAAGCATATTCCTGCTTCTTTTTCGTTTTCATCAACAACGGCTTCAGCAGATGCTATAGGTTCAAGTATTAGATTCTTTACCTTATAACCTGCCATTTCCACACTTCTAACAATATTCTCTATATTATTTACATTTGCCGTTATTATATTAAATACTCCTTCCAAACTATTTCCCGGCATACCAACAGGATTTACTATATTTTCTTCTCCATCTACTGTAAAACTTTGAGGTATTACATGGATTATTTTTTCTCCCGGTTGAAGTGCTATATTCTTTTGTTCTTTTATAAGTCTGTCTTTGTCATCCTCAGTGATAATATCTCTTTTCTCTGCAAGCATAATATTCCCTCTATGTTGTCTATTATGAATATCGTGTCCTGCAATACCAACAAAAACTTCTTTGACCTTACAATTTGCTTTTCTTTCTGCCTCTGCAACGGCTTTTTCTATGGATTTGGAGGTTTGTTCTATATTTCTAACCATTCCTCTTTCCACTCCTATAGACTCTGCCTTACCCATTCCAAGTATAATAATATCGTCATTCTCATCTTTAGTTCCTATTAGAACTGCTATTTTTGTGGTACCTATATCTATACCCACTATCAATTCTTTTTCCATAGCTAATCTTCTTTTATATGTTTATATACTGACAAATTCATTTTCTATTTAACTTTTTTGAGGTTTTCTACAAACAACCTGATTTTTGAACCTCAAATCTATATTATCATAATTATTCCATCCATTTATTACAAAACCTTCCTTATATAATAGATGCAACTTAGTTAATTGTTCTTCTAAGGAATCTTTAATATTTATTTTTATAGTATAATTGCCAATCTTTGGTATTAGTTCAACTTCTTCATCTTTATTTGAAAAATATATTTGATCTATTTGATATTTAAGTATAGAGTCTTCTTCTAATTTAGTTGCCAAATCATATATTTTTGATATATCCTTTTCAGAAGAGGGGTTTATCCTTCCACTTGCCACAACAACATCTGTTATCTCTCCTTGATTAATAGGTATAACTTTTTTCTTTTTATCTACATAATATGATTTATTGTTTTTGGTATAGATTCTTACAATAGGTTCTCTTTGTTTAATATCTATATTTACTTCTCCATTTAGGGTTTGATATACTTTTGCATCTTCCACGTAAGGATTTTCCTTTAAATACTTTTCTATTTTTTCTTCATAAACCTCTTTTCTTTTTTTGGAAGATATATTACCAAAAGCATTTATTAGCATTATATTTATTTCGTTTGAAGAAAGAATAGTGTCTGTATTGTTGTATGTAATTGATAGATTTAATTTGCTAACGTTCTTATTTTGCATAAAAATATTAGCACTAATTATTATTGTTATAATTAGAATTACTGCAACAAAACCAAAAACTATTCTCTTTCCTTTCTTACTCATCTTCAAATTTTGTTTTTATATCTTTTACCATATCGGAAATATCTCCTGCACCCATCGTTACTAAGACCTCAGGATACAATGCTTCGAGCAAATCCAACAATCCTTGTTTTGTACAATAGTATTTATCCATCTTATTTATTTTGTGTAATAGTTGTTTTGAGTTTATTCCTTCTATTGGTTTTTCTCTTGCAGGATAAATATCCAATAGTACCACCTCATCCAATAGTTCCAATGCTTTTGCAAAATCATCCATAAAATCCCTTGTCCTACTAAAAAGATGTGGTTGAAAAACACCTGTTATTTTTTTGTTTGGATATAGCATTCTTAGAGAATTTACGCAAACTCTTATTTCATTTGGGTGATGTGCATAATCGTCAATGAATATAAAATCTTTTCTTTTTATTTGTACATCAAAGCGTCTTTTCACTCCGTTAAATGATTCAACAGCCCTACGCATCTCATCTTCACTTACGCCACAATACAAACTTATTGCAATGGATAGGACAGCATTTTCAACATTATGTACTCCTCCATAATTTAAACATATATCATAATATATCTTATTGGGAGTTCTTAAATCAAAATATGATGTGCCATTGTAATTTCTTATATTTATTGCATAGTAATCTACATCTAATCCTGATATAGTATAATAGTATTGTTCTATTTCCTTGTCCTCATCTAAGGATAAATCCACTCCTCTTTTTATAAATATTGCATCAGAGGTGTTGTTTGCAAATTGTTCAAAGGATTTTTTAAGCTCATCAATGTTTCCATATATATCCAAATGATCTGCATCAATGGAAGTAATTGCTGATATTGTTGGATTCAATCTCAAAAAAGAATGATCAAACTCGTCGGCTTCAACAACCACATATTGACTTTCATTATTTATTAGATAATTTGAATCAAAATTCTTTGAAATTCCACCTAAAAAAGCACTACATTTTACATTACTTTCATTTAATATATGTGCTATCATTGTTGAACAAGTAGTTTTTCCATGTGTTCCTGCAATGGCAATACATTTCTTTCCTTTTGTAATATCTTCCAATATTTCGGAGCGTTTTTTCAAAGGAATATTGTTAGAGATAAAATGATTTAAGATATTATTATCTTTTGATATGGCAGGAGTGTAGATTACCAAATCTATATCTTTTGGCAATTTTGTATAATCATCTTCATAGATAATGGGTATTCCATCTTTTTCCAATAGTGTTGTAAGTTCGGTACAGGTTTTATCATAACCATATACTTCATTACCCAATACCTTAAGATATTTTGCAATGGCACTCATTCCTATACCTCCTATACCTACAAAATAATATCTTTTCATTTTAAAATTAATTCTTCAACAATTTCTACTATCCTACTATCAGCATCCTTTATTCCTAACTTAACAATATTGTCGCTTAGTGTTTTTTGTTTATTCTTATCATTTATTAAATCATTCAATGTTGTAATTAGATTTTCTCTTGCATCTACATCCTTTACCATAATTGCTGCATCCTTATTAACCAAAGCTGTGGCATTTTTGGTTTGATGATCTTCTGCAACATTAGGGCTTGGAATAAGTATTGTTGGTTTTCCAATCAAGGACAATTCGCTTATTGCCATTGCTCCTGCTCTTGAAATTATTATATCTGCTGCACTATATGCCAAATCCATATCATATATAAATTCAAAAACCTTTATATTGTCTGAATTTATATTAGAAATACTTTCTTTTGCCTTATTATAATAGTTTTTTCCTGTTTGCCAAATTAGCTGAATATTATTATCAACAAAATATTTCAATCCTTCATCTATGCTTTGATTTATTGTCAATGCACCCAAACTTCCTCCAATTGCTAATATCGTTGTTTTATTTTCTTCCAATTTAAAGAAATTATATGCCTTTGTTTCTTTTCCTTTTATATCTATTACATTTTGCCTAACAGGATTACCTGTAAAACATATTTTATCTTTCTCAAACCAACGTTCCATATTATCGTATGCAACACATATTTTATTTGCTTTTTTGGATAATATCTTATTTGTTATTCCTGGATATGAGTTTTGTTCTTGAATAATTGTAGGAATATTTAATTTAGATGCTTGTTTTAATGTTGGAGCAGAGGCATAACCTCCAACACCAATTGCTATATCAGGATTAAATTTTTTAATTATTCTTTTAGCCTTGATTAAACTTAAAACAACCTTGAAAGGAAATAGAATATTTTTCCATGTCAATCTTCTTTGCAAACCACTAATAGGAAGCCCTTCTATTTTATATCCTGCAAGTGGCACCTTCTCCATTTCCATTCTTTTGTTTGCTCCAATAAAAAGTATGTCGCTATCGGCATATTTAGCCCTAATTGCATTTGCTATTGCAATTGCAGGAAATATGTGACCACCTGAACCTCCTCCACTAATTATGACTTTCATGATTTAATTTCTTTTTCGTTAATACTCTTTTCGTCTATATCGTTTTGAAGATTATTTTTAATATTCTCTTTGTTAGCATCTGCACTAATACTTAAAACAATGCCTAATGCTATACAACTAAACAAAAATGATGTGCCTCCATAACTTATAAAAGGCAAAGTTTGTCCTGTTACGGGAGTTATTTTCGTTGCAACAAACATATTTACTAATGCTTGTACAACTATCATAAGTGTAAATCCTATTGCACAGAAAGAACCAAAAAATCCTTCGGCTTTTTTAGCTATTTGCACCCCTCTATAAAGCAATATTAGATATAGTAATATTACAATAACTCCAAGAATCAACCCTCCCTCTTCTATGATTATTGAATATATAAAGTCATTATGACTTGCATATAGAAATCTTGCTTGTTTGGTGTTTCCTAATCCTTTTCCTTTAAAACCTCCACTTCCAATTGCCATTAAGGCTACATTGGTTTGTGTGTTTGCAATTTTATCATTATCTATATATTCCTCTATTCTTTTGTTCCAAGCACCTTCTCTTTCCAAAATAAAATCCAAAGAGTCGGGTTTTGTTTGTATTATTGTAAATAGTGTTATTAAGCCAACTATTATAATCAGTGATAATCCTCCTAAATACTTTAAATTAATTCTTGCTACAAACATCATCAAAAAACATATTAGAAATAGTATTGCGGCTGTTGAAAAATTTTGAGGAAATATTAATATACACACAATGGAAATAACACCTATCAGTTTTTTAAATACATCCCATGATTTTATATTTTGTTGTGATAGGGTTAGAATCTTAGAAACATAAAGAATTAGTATTATTTTGGCTATTTCTGATGGCTGGAATTGTCCTCCAATAAAAGGTATCTTTATCCATCTTGCAGCAGCCTTATCTCCTAAAGAACCTGTAAATAATGGTAAGATTAAAAGTATGCAAACAACAATAATCCATACTTTGTTTATTTTTGAGAATGTAGTATATTTTATATTATGTACAAAAAACATAACAACAGTTCCTAATGCCAAAATGAATATATGTTTAGCAAAGAAACTAATTGGTGAGCCTCCTTGTTCTTCATACACAGTCTTACCACTTGTACTATATACTTCCAGAGCAGAAATAAAAATTAGGAATAAAAAGGCAATCCAAATTATTTTATCTCCCTTTAATTTAAATTTTATATTCCTAAATATTGACATAATACATTATAATTTATTAACAGCATTATGAAACTTTAATCCTCTCTCTGCAACATCTGACACAATACCATTAGCAGGAGAATATAAAACAGCATCATTATCTTTTGCAAAACAACTTGCCAAAACAACAGCTTCATCTATATTGTTTGCAAAAAATATACTTTGATCTGTATTATTAAATGCTTCATATAATTTATCTAATTTTTTTCCAAAACATATTATTGTAGAAACCTTACTTTGAACAACCATTTTAAGATCATAGTAATTTTCTATTCCATTATCATCACTAATAATCCAAACAATTCTACTTGGAATTTGCTCCATAGAGAACCATGTCATATTAGTATTTGTTGAATAAGCATCATTTATATACTTTACATTATTTATAGTAGCAATAATTTCATTTTTATATTCTATTTTCCTATCAGTTGCAAACAATTCATAAATCTCCTTCCTTTTGAAGAATATTCCTTCATAGGAACGAGAAGCAAGATTAGCTCCTGTATTTTTGTTTTGTTTTATATCTAAAAAATCCATATATGCCTATCTAAGTTTAAGAGTTACTACTGAAAGTACAGCCAATACTATACTTATAATTAAAAACCTCATAACTATTTTTTGTTCTTTTATACCTTTTTTTTGATAATGATGATGCAATGGTGCCATTAGAAACACTCTTACGCCTTCGCCTTTTTTTCTTTTAGTGTATTTAAAATATGTTCTCTGTATTATAACAGATAGAGTTTCTATAAGAAATATTCCGCATAGTAGTGGAAGAAGTAGCTCTTTTCTTATTAACATTGCAATAACTGCTATTATTCCTCCTAATGCCAAAGAGCCTGTATCGCCCATAAATATTTGAGCAGGATTTGTATTATACCATAAAAATCCAACTGTGGCTCCTACAAAGGCACTAATAAATATTGTTAATTCCCCTGCATTAGGAATAAACATTATATTGAGATAGTTTGAAAATATTATATTACCTGAAACCCATGCTAAAATACCTAAGGTAGCTCCAATAATTGCAGAAACTCCCGTAGCCAATCCATCTATACCATCTGTGAGATTTGCCCCATTAGACACGGCTGTTATTATAAATATAACAATAGGTATGAATATAATCCAAGCATATTTCTTATAATCCTTACCTATCCATTTTATTAATGAAGCATAATCAAATTCATTGTTTTTAACAAAAGGAATTGTTGTTTTTGTTGAACGTTCAGAATTTTTAGAAAACTCTACTTTTGCTTTTTGATAGTTAGTTTCATTTTGAATATTGTAATTAGAGGCATATTTTTCAATATCCTGTTTTTCTCTAATTGTTATATTAGGATTAAAATATATCATAGCTCCAACTAAAATTCCTAATGATACTTGTCCAACAATTTTAAATCTACCTTTTAATCCCTCTTTGTCGTGTTTGAATACCTTTATGTAATCGTCCATAAAGCCAATAAAGCCAAGCCATATAGTTGTTATAAGCATTATCACAATATATATATTGTCTAATTTGGCAAAAAGAATGGTTGGTATTATTATTGCAGCAAGAATTATTAATCCTCCCATTGTTGGAGTTCCTTCCTTTGCTTTTTGTCCTTCAAGCCCCAATTCTCTAATGGTTTCTCCTATTTGTTTTTTACGCAAAAATGCAATTAATCTTTGACCATAAAATATTGTTATTATCAAAGATGTTATAACTGCCATAGCTGCACGAAATGATATATATTGAAACACTCCTGCACCAGTTAATCCAAATTTTACATCCAACCAATTAAATAAATAATACAACATCTTTATCTATATTTTTTATTAATGTCTTTTTCGTTTCTAATATTTAAGCACTTCTAATTTATCATCAAATGGATGCTTCACTCCATTTATTTCTTGATATTTCTCATGTCCTTTGCCTGCTATAAGAATAATATCATTTTTCATTGCTAAAACACAAGCCATCTTTATCGCTTCTTTTCTATCTATTATAGTATGTGTTTTCTTATCTAAAACACTATCTATTCCTTTTTTCATATCATCCAATATGCTTTGAGGATCTTCTGTTCTGGGGTTATCAGAAGTAAGTATTAAAACATCTGAATTTTCAGCTGCAATTTTTGCCATAACAGGACGCTTTTCTTTATCCCTATCTCCCCCACAACCAACAACACTTATCAATTTACCACCTTTATCATTTATTTGATTTATTGTTTTTATCACATTTAATAATGCATCAGGAGTGTGTGCATAATCAATAATTGCAATATTTCCTTTTGAAGTAAAAACACAATCAAACCTACCTTCGGCAGAAGATAATTCACTTATGGCTTTTAGGGTTTCTTGTTTTGTTAGTCCCAATAAAATGGCTGTGGAATAAATTGCAAGAATATTATAAGCATTGTATCTTCCAACCAACTTAGTCCAAAATTCAATATTATCTATCTCCAATAATTGCCCTTCAAAACCACTTTCAATAATTTTTGCATTGAAATCTGCTATTGTTTTAAGACTATAAGTGTATTTTTTTGCCTTAGTATTTTGAAGCATAACCTCTCCATTAGAATCATCAATATTTGTTAGTGCAAAGGCATTTGAAGAAAGATTATCAAAAAATAACTTCTTAGCTCTTATATATTCTTGGAATGTGTTGTGAAAATCTAAATGTTCAGGAGTTATATTTGAAAATATTCCTCCACTAAAACTTACACCACTAATCCTATTTTGAACAATTGCATGAGAGCTAACCTCCATAAAAACAAATTCACATCCATTACTAACCATTTGACTTAACAAATCATTTAATTCAATTGCATCAGGTGTTGTATGTGTTGAAGAAATTTCTTTATCATTTATTTTATTTACAATAGTAGAGAGTAATCCTGTTTTAAATCCTAATAACATAAATAACTTATGTAATAAAGTTACAGTTGTTGTCTTTCCATTTGTTCCTGTTATTCCAACTACTTTTAATTTCGTTGAAGGATTATCATAAAATTCAGAAGCAATAAATCCGAGAGCCTCTTGAGAGTTCTCTACAATGAAAAATCTTACTTTGCTTTTTGTTTCCTCAGAAATATCACTTGGAATAAATTGACAAACAATATAAGTTGCTCCTAAATCTATTGCCTTAGATATGAAATTATGTCCATCTGTTTTGGTTCCTTTTTGTGCAACAAATAAATAATTAGGCTTTACTTTGCTTGTATCAAAGCAAATCCCCTCTATTTTATTACTTCTTATTTCTTCGTATATTTCTTTATATTGTTGCATATTTCTCCTAATTTAGTTTTAATACAATTGTATTGCCTTTTTTAAATGTTTGATTAGGCATAAGACTTTGAGCAATAACCTTACCCTTACCTTCAAAACTAACTACAAGTCCTTTTTTCTCCAATAAATAAACAGCATCCCTTATTGTCATCCCTATTACATTAGGAATGGTATTGTTTTGTTGTTTTGTTTTGTAGTTATTATCGCTTTTCTTAGTTTTAAATCCCAAATTATTGCAAAATTTATTGTAGGAGTCTATATTCCCATTTTGCATAATTGGCATTTGTTTATTGTTATTTTGTGATATTTGATTATATGTTATTCTTGTTCCAACAACTCTATCGGATAAGTCTCTAAATACAGGAGCTGCCAAATCTCCTCCGTGAGTTGCATTTTTTTGTGGTTCTGATATTACAACTATGCAAGAATATTGTGGATTCTTTGCAGGAAAATATCCTGCGAATGATGCTCTATGTTGTAAAGCAACAACACCTCTTCTACTATACCCTATTTCAGCAGTACCTGTTTTGCCTGCTATACCATAAGAAGTTTTGGATAATTTACGTCCTGTTCCTCTTTCAACAACTCTTTCCAACATATCTTGCAATATATGTATGGTTTTTATATCACATATCTTTTCTTTCAAAACAACAGTAGGAAATTCCTTTATAATCTTTCCTTCCTTTACAATACTTTGAACAAACATAGGCTTTACCATAACACCATTATTAGCAATAGCATTATAGAATGTGAGTAATTGCATTGGAGAAATCATTGTAACATATCCAAAACTTAAACGCAATATTGCATCAACAGAAGTTTCTTTTTCGTTTATATAAGGCTTATGTTCGTCTATTTTTATATCCATATTTAATTTATCAAAATAAAAATAGTTTTTCAAGTCCTTACCAAATTGCATCCTCTTTCCTTTGCTTATATAATTATCAAAAACAACCTGACTTATTCCAACATTTGATGACATTTCAAAAGCTCTTTCATAAGTTACATTGCCATGATTTATTCTTCCAACATCTCTAATAGGGGTTTTAGCTCCTTCAAAATTCTTTTCAAAGGTTGGAACTATTGTAGTGGTATCTATTAAGCCCTTATCCAAATATAGCATTGAGCTAACCGTTTTAAATGTTGAACCCGATTCATACATATCGCTTATTGCTGTATTTATTGATTCAATATAATTGCCATCTGAGTTTTGCCTTAATGAAGCAATTGCCTTAATATGTCCTGTTTTTACCTCCATAAGTATAACACAACCACTTTTTGCATCATTAGAATCCAAACATTTTCTCAAACTATTTTCAGCCAATTCTTGCAATTGAACATCTAAGGTTGTCACCACATCTTTTCCATCAACAGCCTTTATTTGTTCTCCTTCATCAATAGGAGCCCATGTATTTCTAACGATTTTTCTTTCCCTTCTTAATCCTTTTTCTCCTGAAAGATAGTCGGCATAATATCCATCAATACCATCATAAGTATTTAAAGAATCATTCACACATACTCCAATTGTACGACGAGCCATAGTAGAATATGGATAGAATCTAACATTTCTCTCTTCAATAGTTACATAATTTGTAATATAGAACTTACCTGTACCAATAAGTTTTCCTGTTGCTTTGTCTCTTTTTTTCTTTTCTTTGGATATTAAAGGAAACTTTTTCACTCTCGCTAATTGATCTAAGGTAATATCTTTTTGCACCAAAACATACCTATTTGCCGTTTCTCTGTCTCTGTATTTTTTAAAATGCGACATATATTGAGCCTTAGTCTTAGCATTCTTTGAATCTTTGAATAACTTAGATAAACTATCGCATAGTTTTGGCATCTCCTTATTATATATACTATCAGGAATTAATCTTTCTTTTATTGCTTGATTAGTTTTTTTATCTTTATCAATTGTATAATATCCCAAATCTATATAAATATCATATTTTGGAAGGTCAGTGGCAAGGACTAATAATTCTCCTGTATCAGCATCCAAACTATATATATTCCCCCTTTTAGCTTTAACAGGACGCATTTCTTCATATCTCTCTTTTGATAATGCTTCCCAAAAAGCTCCATCTACAATCTGTATGTAGAGCACCCTGCCTATTACAACCATAAACAATAGGAAAAGAATCCCATAAATGAGATATATTCTTAACATTATTTGTTTTTTATCCTTTTCCATTATATTATACTATTTACTTATATTTTGAGCTGTATCTTTTTTAATCAATATAACTTGTTTGGGTTCTTCCTTACTTATTTTTATTCCCCTTGCAATTAAAATTTTTTCCAACTCCAACATCTGAGTTTGTTTTTGATAATCGGCTTTCTGTTCTGAATGCTTTTTATTCAAATATTCAACTTCTTTTTCTAATTTATTTATTTCTTTTATATTTCTTTCAATACTATATCTAAAATTTATGTATATAGAAATTAAAACAACAGCAACAATAATTACAGGTAATAGAGAAAGAACTCTTTTACCTACAAGAAACTTCCCATTTAATATATTGCTTATGCTAAAATGTTTTAACTTCATATCTTTTCTCCAATTCTAAGTTTAGCACTACGGGAACGAGGATTTTCTATTTGCTCTTCTTCTGATGCTTCAATAGGTTTCTTTGTTAGCATCTTTAAATCGCAAATCACATTGCCAAAAAAATCTTTATTAGTCTTGGCTTCAAAGTTCCCATACTTCATATAGTTTTTTACTAATCTATCTTCCAAAGAATGATAAGACAAACAAACCAATCTGCCTCCTTGTTTTAGGGTATTGGTAGCTTGAATTAACATAGTTTTTAAGTTCTCTAATTCATTATTTACCTCTATTCTCAATGCCTGAAAAACCATAGCAAAGAATTTATTTTCTTGTCCCTTTATTGATAATGGCAAAAGAGCTTCTTTCAATTGAAAGGTTGTGTTAATTGGATTAGTTGTTCTTAAAGAAACTATTCTTTTTGCTATGGAATATGAATTTTTTAATTCACCATAATTTTTAAATATGTTTGCAAGAGGTCTTTCTTCGTAATTATTTATTATATCTTTTGCAGTAATTGTTTCATTTTTGTTCATTCTTAAATCCAAAGGAGCATCAAAACGTGTTGAAAAGCCCCTTTGTGGAGTATCTATTTGATGAGAAGAAACTCCTAAATCTGCCAATATACCATCAATATTAGAGTCTCTGTATAAACGTAAATGATTTGAAAGATTAGAGAAATTATCTTCTATAAATATCAATCTACTATCTTCAATTAGGTTTTCTTTTGCCTCAGAATCCTGATCAAAGACATATAATCTTCCATCTTTATTAAGACGATTTAAAATTGCATAAGAATGACCTCCACCTCCAAAGGTAAGATCAACATAATGACCACTTGGATTAATATTTAAGCCTTCCAATACTTGGGAAAGCATAACCGGTTTATGATAATCGGTCGCCGAGATATTCTTCTGTTGCTTTAACATAATCAAAACCGTCTTCATCAATTGAACCATATATATCCTTATCCCAAATTTCTATAGAAGAACTTTGACCAAGCAAAACAATATCCTTATCAATATTAGCCATAGTCCTATGTTCCTTAGGTATTAGAAATCGGTCATTAGTGTCCAATTCTACGATGTTTGATTCTGTAAGCTTCCTAAAAAGTCTTTTTGCGTTAGGATCATTAAGATTTAACTTAGACCTTAAATTAGCAACCTCCGATTGAAAAGATTCATAAGTGAAAATTTCTAAGCACTTGTTGTAAATGGACACTCTAATACAAAAACGCATATCATCAGCAATGGACAATTGCTTCTTCAATGCAACAGGTAACTTAAAACGACCCGTTGTATCAACCTTGCAATGCTCTGTACCAATTATTAAACTCATTTTTATATTTTTTAACGCCCAAAAGTACAATTAAATTTCCAAAAAATCCCAATTGTTTATAACTTTTTTACTTTTTTATTCCAAAAAATCCCATTTCAACCATTAATACGACCAATTCCATAAATGGTTTCATTAATTTTTTAATAAAATTATTTTTTTGTAGAAATTGAAAGATAAATATTGATATAAAGAAAGAAATATTACAAAATCTATAAAAGAAGTTTTCCAAAATATTCCAAAAAATTCTTGAAAACTTTTCAAAAACTTTTCAAAAAATTTTCGGAAATCTCACCTTGAAAAACCAGATAAAAAGCAAGAAAAACATAAGAAAAAACGCTTCCTTTAAGCAAAAGACAACAAAAAACACAGCGTTTTTGTCTTTTTTCTGCATTTTCTAATGCCATTTCCTTGCCATATTCACGCCCAAGGGTAAGGCGAAAAGGAAATATTCAAATTTTGAGGCATCATAACTTGCTGATAATGGTTTCAAGCATTCTATCAATGAGAGGATTACTTGCTTTGAAAACTGAAAAATTTTTGATCATGTTTTGAATAATTGGATAGTAATTAGAGAATTAATAAATGTTCTTTCATAAATAAAATCAAAAGAATTTATTAAAATGAAACTAATTTTCACATTAATTAATCTTTGTTTCTGCCAAGCGGCATTTACTTACCTATCGGATTGATGATTTATAAAACAACAACCCGACTTCCGTAGGACTAATAAATGCCCGTTGCGAGTTCGGTTGCCTAAAAATATAATAATTAACAATCTTCTTCCACAAATTAAAGGCTTAAATGTTATTTTTTCAAAAAAAATTAACAAAATTTTCCCGCAAAACCCCCAAATTTTAACATTTATGCCCTCAAAAAAACACAAAAATTCAAGAATTTTTAACATTTTACTCAATTTTTGTCGGCAACCGACCTTTATTTTTCCTAACGGAATTTCAGTTTTTCAAATTATTAATTATCAATACAATCCAAACAAATTTTAATATAATTTTTCAGATTTTTAATTTTTCAAACCAAAACCTTATTTTTCCAGAAAAAAAACGAAGAAATATTTAAATAAAACGCTGTTTTATTTTGCTAAAACGAAGAAATAATTTACTAAAACGAAGATTTATTTAAGTGTAATAAACTAATAATTAGGTGATTATTTTATAAATATAAATGAAAATGTAATTTGGAAATACTAATGCCTTATTGCCCTGAGGAAAAACTTTGTTTTCGGCAAAGGTACAAAAAAGATTTGATATATGCAAATGGTGTTTTCCAATTTGGGGAGTTTCGGCATTTAACATTTGAAGCAAAAAATGTTAAATATTTTTTGAAAATACATTTTCCTCTAACCAATAAAAAGTAAAAATTTCTAATGACCTATTTGGGTTAAATTAACTTTTTAATTTTTTTAATCAAATGTTAAAATTTGGATTTTAACATTTTTGTAATGATTATTTTTATACATTTGCCGTCATAATATTTTAGTTAATCCATAAATATTAATTCTTAAATCTAATATATATGAAACAATATATTTTAATAATATTTATTTTTTATTCCTTTCTTGCAAATGCACAAGAAATATTAAATTTTTATGATGAACCTTTTTCTGAACGAATTGTTAAAATAGCAGAGAAAACACCATTTAAAATAAAAAGCTATGAAAAAGAATATTACACTGAAAATATTTTATATTTGAATAAAAAAGATACTTTAATTGAATGCTTTACTTTTGGAGAGACATACGATTTAGATAAGATATATAAGATACTACAAAATGAATCAGATATATATATATTTGAATTTTATGAAGATGTTGCAGGAGGAGAATATATGCTTATTGTTAAAATAGATCCTTTTGAAGTATTTATATCAGAACCATATAATATGGATAATGATGATGAAGGAGCTGATATAGATTACAAAAGCTTAAATTTTTCAAACAATACTATAAATAGTTTGTTTTATAAAACTAATAAGATTAAAGAAGTAATCCACTTTAAACATTACAATGATAGATACAAATAAATATGCAATTATATAACATTAATAAACCTTTATGAAAAAATATATTCTAATAATACTTAAAATTTGCATTTTATATTCTTGTCATAGGTCTGATAAAAAAAGAGATAATATATCTTTTAATGATTCAATAGAACAAGTTGAAAAACATATTTTAAGAATAAAAGAATATAAATTAAAAGATTCTTCACTTTATGATGAATTAAATTCAATATTATTTTCTTATTCTATATTTAAAAATCAATCAATTTATTTTTTAGCACTTCGTTATGACACTACATTTACAAATTATGTAACAGGAGAAAAAATAAATGCATCATTAAATATTTTTGATATTATTGACAATGCACATTTATTGTCAATTACAAATAATGGTGCAGAAATATTAGGTTATTTTTATATTAACAATGTGGTATGTTTTATGTTAAATCCTATTGAAAAGGCTTTTCTATCAAAATATTTTATATCTACAAATAAATATCAAAATTTTAAAATAGAGGATTCCTTTTCTTGTACAGGAGGTTCTACTGATATATATATGAATATAACTATCAACAATAAGATAAAAATAGAAAAGATAATTTTAAGTGAATAATTAACTATAAACATAAAAAGAATAAGATATGAAAAGAATAGTTTTATTAGTTTTATTTTTTATAACGATACATATAAATGTTTATTCGCAGCAAATAATGGAAGTAGATTTTTATAAAGAAATATCACAAAATGATACTTGTATTAGATTCTATAGTGTAAATCATTTTGATATTAATGATAAGGATGTTTGGGAAAATTTATTTGAAAATTTATATAATATTGTTTTAATTATTCCTGAAGAGAATAACAATTATGAAAATGATCCTTATTATTCATCATGTAATAACATTATATTTTATTGCATAGATAGCAATAAAGATGATATGGATAAAAAGATGAAAAACAATCAAAATATTATTTGTAAATTTTATTATAATACAGGAGAAATTGTAAAAAATGAAAAATATATTAAAAATAGTTTATATAAATAATATCAATAAGACTTGATGCTTTAAATCATAATTTTAAATGATTCTCTTTATATTAAGCATAGTTATGCTTTAAATAGTTCTGGGAAATGGGAAGAGCAGAAAATTAATCCCTGCCTTTCGTGCCTGCACATGTTGCAGGCGGCGATTGATGTTGTAAAGTCTGCCATCCTTTATAAACTTAGCTCCTGTTTGTTTGAACCAAAACGAGACATTTTGCTCTACGCACAAATCATGCAATTCCATTACCCAGTCATAGTTGCAAGGACGGGCATCGTATCCCGATTCTCCGCCGACAACTACTTGTTCCACCCATGAACCTATATTGTATGAGCTGAGGTCTATCCTCTCTAAAAGAGGTTCACAAATAATAATTTTATGTTTTATTAGAGCTTCCTTGTAGATAGGCAGACGATAATCGGCACGGTCTTGATTTTCTATGGTACAGCAGATGGTTACGTTTTCATATCCATCGCTCCAATCATCAGGCAAGGATACTTGCAAACGGTCGATACGTTTGGTTATTATCATAAATCGCAAATCACTCCTAAGGCGTATCATCTTCCATGCTTTTTCACGCCATTGATCAGCTTCTTCCACAAAGAAATCAGAAGTGAAACAAGTATAAACTAATGAGCCGGAAGGAATCTTATACTCGCCATTGCGTTTCTTCTGTATGGGCAGGTCAAAGTTCTTGGTTTTGGAAACGATACTGCTGTCAATGCCCCGCTTTGAATCACCCCGATAGACATAACAATGCTGACAACCTGCACTCAATTTATGACAACCATGCCACAGGTTCCATATTTTGGATTTAGATTCTATAGCGTTTTTTGTCATTCCTATAGGTTATTCCTTTAACCATATTCTTGATTAATTGTTAAGTTTATTTCTCTTCAATGTCAGTAAAGCGTTTATAAGACAAAATAATTATAATTGATTATTTATTTCAACCAAATTATCTTTCCAAGATTGAGGAATTTGATTTATGTCATAAATTTTTATTCCTTTGTTTTCTCCATGATAAATAGGAAATAATGTTTGATTTATTGATTTTGTTTCTAATTTATACATAGCTCCCGATGCAGGATCAATAATAAGAAAACCTATAACTCCTCCAAAAAATATATTGCCAAAATACCATCCATCTAATGTAGCTCCTATTGGAATAGTTGTAGTTTGATAACCCTCTTTTTCAATAGTAATAATATATCTCGCTTTTTGGAAAAAGCCGCAGGAAGCATCCAAATTTAATTGAGTAGGAGTAATGCCTTTAAAAATTTCAATATTATATCTATCTTTTATAGTAACAGTAGCTCCATTAGGCTCGCTATTAATGCTAAGAGGATAGGAAGAATCACTTACAATAGTTGCACAAGAAGAAAATATTACAATAGCAACTAAACAAATAATCTTTTTCATAAGTCGTAATTTTTAAATATTTTTCCGCAACAAAGATAATTTATTAATATAATATAAACCAAATATTTTTCAATAAAAATACAATATTGTAATATCAACTACTTACAATTTCAAATTAATTAATCCAATTTAGGAAATTTTTGATTGATTTTAGCTTAAAAGAATTTTATTAGGCTTAATTTAGTTTTAAATCTTGGTTTTTGAATAAAAAATACACCCTAATTTGCATATAATATTAAATTGACAAGAAGATGAATCCTTTTGCTTGGTATATGAAAAATGAATTTTGATAAAATTTTCCAGAAATTTCCTTTTCAAAAACCCAGAAAAAAGCAAGAAAAAATAGAATAAAAACGCTGTTTTAAGTAAAAAGCATCAAAAAACACAGCGTTTTTATCTTTTTTCAGCATTTTTAAAGCTCATTTCCTTGCAATATTCACGTCCAATGGTAAGGACGGAGGAAAAGAACGCCTGCATTTGGCATCATAACTTGCTGATAATGGTTTCAACCTCTTTATCAATGAGAGGATTATCTGTCTCAAAAATTGAAAAATTTTTGATTGCGTTTTGAATAAAGAGATGGAGATTAGAGAATTAAGAAAGGAGCATAAGAAGTGAAATTTTCATTTACGACTACTAATACCACTTCTTAGCTGAAATAATATTACATCATTTCAATATTATTTGCATCCTCTTATTTCTCAACGCACACAACGCGGAAGCCGACATAGCTGTTGTAGTCGTCGGGGTAGTCATAGGAGCGAAAAGCAACACGGCAATTATTAGCAAAAAGGTCGTTCCATGAACCGCCACGTAACACGCGGTAAGAGCCTGAGGAAGGTCCAGTAGGATTTCTTTGTTTAGTAACAAAGTATTCTCCATACCAATCACTGCACCATTCTTTCACATTGCCACTCATATCATAAATGCCAAGTTCATTAGGAAGTTTTTCTCCAACAGGATGTGTATGACGGGATTTATTAATAATACACCACGCTACCTCATCTATATTATTACTTCCACTATACTTATATCCCTTACTTTTATTACCTCCTCTTGCAGCATATTCCCATTCTGCCTCTGTTGGTAAGCGATATTGTTTGCCTGTGAAATCACTAAGACGTCTACAAAATTCTTGAGCATCATGCCAACTTACCCTTTCTACTGGACAACTATCACATTCAAAATATGAAGGATTTATTTTCATAATACTTTCATATTGCTTTTGTGTTATTTCATATTTACTAATTTTAAAACTACTAAGTGTAACACTATGAATTGGTTTTTCTATACCCCAGCATTCATCTATACCCCAGCGATTTTTACCTTGCTCATCAGTACAGCCCATAATAAAAATACCACCTTCAACATAAACCATATCAGGTTCTGCTGGGTGAGAGGTCTTAATACACCCATAAATACTAATGATTGATAATACAATCATTCCAATAAAAAACGTCTTTAAAATGTTTCTCATATTGTCATCATTAATTTTTTAAGTAACAAAATTTAGTTTTTCTAAAAAGATAAAAATTATGTAATATTTATCAATTTTTATTCTTCTTAAAAAAAATTAATTATGAGTAAATGATTTTTACCAAGGTCTCGCTCTATATTTTGTTGTTGTAATATTTTCCCATTTAGGATGTTTAATATAAAATCGATATTCTTCTTTAACCTTAGGAAAAGAATCATATTTGCTCCCAATATAACGAGTAGTAGCAATAACTGGCAATTTCTCATTTTCATTTTTAACAATCAAAGGCAAATCTTTTTTCTCTAACTCAAATGCATCAATAATATCAAATAAAGAATCCAAACAATTTAAAGGTCCTTTAATAACGTTTTCATCATTCTTTAATAGACTACGAATTAATATCCCTCCGAAATAATGCTTAGTTATATCACTTTCAAAAGTTATATCAACTCCACTATTATGAAAGAACCATTTCCCACTCTTAGCATTGCGAGGATAAGTAATAATATCTTCAAAACCTTTGGTATAATAATAAAATTCTATTTCCAAAAATTTATATTGGTCTTTACCCTTTTTAATACAATATTCTTTAAACAAAAGATCTGCTATTTCTTTAAATCTTTCCTCTATTTTGTTGGTCGCAACATTGCTTAAATCCAATAAATTTCTTAGTTCCATATTTTTTTTATTAAAATGATTTAATAAACAATTCTTTCTTGAAAATTTTTAACATTTTCATCAACAAAAGTAAAATATTCACATAACATAAACCAAACTTTTTTCAATAAAAATGAAATACTATATATATATATATATCAACTACTTACAATTTTACATTAATTAATAAAATTTAAGGAATTTTTGATTGATTTTAGCGAATGTTTATATTTTTCTTTGGTAAAAAAGAATTTTATTTGGCTTAATTTATTTTTGACACTTGTTGTTTTGATATATGAAAAATGTAATTTCAAAAAATTTTTAACATTTTTCCCTTCAAATGTTAAATTCCGAAACTCCAAAACTGAAAATCGCCATTTGCATTTGTAAAATATTTTTTGTATCTTTGCCGAAACAAAGTTTCTTTTTAGGGCAAGAAAGCTCTAATATTTCCAAATTTCATTTTTCTTTATATTTACAAAAT
>JAISIA010000023.1 GCA_031262295.1 Bacteroidales bacterium
TTTTATCTACGTATGTATAGCCTTGTGTGCGTAACTTTTCAAAGTTCTGTATCCCTATAGGAAAAAGCTTATTGCTCATTTTTATATTATGAATACCTTATTATATGATTATACTATAAGTATGATTGATTTGTATCATTGACAAGTATAGACAATACTCCCCGTTCATCCAAAAACAAATATAGAACTAATTATTAATAATTTACAATTAATCTTTTATTTCTTAATATTCTTTTTTCGGATGCTATTAGAAAATTTTTTCCCCTTATTTTTTTATTAATTTGAAGAATAATTTTTTCTAATAAAGGTGCAAATATATAACTTTTTTACAAAACAACACAAAATAACTATCTTTTTGTCGGCAAGTCGGCAACCGACCGCCAAGCGGCATTTAGTCGTCCTTGCGGAAGTCTGGTAATAGTCTTATAGTTTTTTACAATTATATATCATCAATCCGATAGGTTAATTAAATGCCCTTCGCAGGTCGGAAGTCTGGTTGTATTCTTATTGTTTTTTACAATTATGTATTATTAATCCGCAAGGACGAGTAATTGCCGCTTGGCGGTCGACCTTTAATTTATCTTAATCTGTTTTTTAAGAAAATAGCTTATTGGATTGAGTAGAATAGATGATATTTTAAATTTTGATAGAACAAATATACCTAACATAATGATTGTAGCATATATTAGTAGTGCTAAGAAATTCGTAGGAATATGGAAAATATCTACCATTTTATTTAATAAAATGACGGCAAAGCCGTGATATAAATAATACAAAAGAGTATCCTTTCCTAAGGCACTTATCTTTGTTAAAGTAGGAACTATGTTAATAACCGATATTGACAATACAAATGCAAATAGCAAAAATAAAAGACGAAATAGAAAGGATAGTTGAACACTGACAGGATTAAAATAATAGGAATTTGATCCAGACATTATTGGCGAAAAGTCTTCTCCAACTAAATAAAATAATGCTATTGTGGCAATTAATATTGTATATGGTATTAGCTTAGGAATACTTTTTATCTTATCAAAAACTAATTTATCCGAATAATACCCAAGAATAAAAAACGGAAGAAAAACAAAGGTTCTTTGAAATGAAAGTGTATAATCAACAGGTATGAATCCAACTAATAGACTACATAAAATAGATACCCATATTACGTTAATGTATTTTATATTTTTAGGTATATAAAACACAAAAATCTTCCAAAATATTAAACTCAACAAATACCATAAGGTCCATCTTGGTGTTATTAGATCTTGCCAAGAAAAAGAAAGATTAATTATATCTGGCATTCTGTATATAAGTTGAAATATCAATAAGGTTTCAAATAGTCGTAATATGCTTTTTTTGAATTTTGTATAATCTGTAGTTTTTGAAAAATATCCAGAAATAAATATAAAAAGAGGCATGTGGAAAAGAAAAATAAAGTTTTTTGCCGTTCTATTAATTGGATCATCAATATAAGGGGCTATAACATGACCTAATACCACTAAGAATATAAGTACAAATTTCAGCGTATCAATATATTTGTCTCTTTCCATTATCCACCCTTACCCTAAACTATATTCAAGCATTGTTTCTTTTATCAATTTAGTTTCTTTTAGAAACATTTTTCTTAAATTTTTTGCCTTGCAAAGGTATAACTTTTTATTGTAATTCATTCTTTTTTAACAAAAATTTTATATATTCATACTCAATTCTTAATACAAAATTTCATATTATTATTTTCTTACTAAAAAAACACAAATCCTTATTTCAAAAAATTAAAACGAAGAAATAATTTTCTAAAACGAAGATTTAATTTGCTAAAACGAAGATTTATTTTCTTAAAATGAAGATTTATTTTTTTTAAAATTTAGTAAATAAAACCAGACTTTTGATTAGGACAAAATAAAGGTCGTTTGCCGACAACCAGACTTTTGGTTAGAACAAAATAAAAGTTGTTTGCAGGGACAAAAAGGATTTATTAGATACAACCAGACTTCCGTAGGAAAAGTAAATGCCCGTTGCGGGCACAAAAAAGGACAACATTGGAAAATGTTGTCCTTAAATGAAAAAAATTTATTTGTGTTTATACATCTATTATATCCCAGAAGAATATTCTTAGTCCCTGTTCGGGAGCATCATTATCTAATCCTTGTATTCGCTTTTTTAATATAGGAGCAATATTATCTTCAACAATACAAAGCGTTGCCATATTTTTTGATGGCCAAGCATGACTTCCCAGATGAGGTTCTCCATCTTTTGACCCCCTACCTTGAACCTCCTGCCAACGAGTAAAACCTCTTATGGATAATTGTGTTAATATATCTTCTATATTTTCAATATGTGCCTGATTATAGGCTATAAATGCTGCTTTCATATATTATTAGTCTTTGTTTGTTCTACGATTAAGTTTAATTTTTCCTTTTCTATGTCTTTTATTTACTTCTGTTGAGGCAAAGACACAATATAGTATTGGTATCATTACTAATGTTACAAGGGTAGAAACTGTTAAACCTCCAACAATTGTAACACCCATAGGCTGCCAAATTTCAGAGCCTTCACCCAAACCTATTGCCATTGGTATCATACCTAAAACAGTTGTTGCCGTTGTCATAAGGACAGGACGCAAACGAGACTTACTTCCTGATATAACAGCCGCGGTTAATCCCATACCTCTTTCACGATTTAGGTTAATATAATCCACCAAAACTATACCATTCTTAACAACTATACCTATAAGCATAATGGCACCTATTGCACTTATCATATTTATTGTTCCTCCTGTTATGAATAGTGCAACCAAAACACCTATTAGTGCAAAAGGTATTGAGAACATTATTATAAATGGATAACGAAGGGATTCAAACTGAGCTGCCATTACTATATAGACAAGTAGGACTATAAGTAGTGCAAGAACAGAAAGGTCGTTGAAGGAATCTTGTTGATCTTCTATTGTACCTCCTATTTGCACACCTATATTTGATGGTATATCCATTTTATCCAACTCATCTTGTATGCTTTTTGTTGCCTTATCAAGAGTTTCATCATAAAGTGTTGCACTAACTTTTATTATACGTTCTCTATCCTGACGTTCTATTGAAGGAGGAGAGAACTTTTCTACAACCTTTGCAACTTCTTTTAGTTTTATACTCTTACCCATACCATTGACAATGGTAACATTTTCTATATCTTCTATGTTTTGACGATGTGCCTTATCGTAACGTACCTTTATCTTATACTCTTCTCCATCTTCTCTAAATAAAGAAGCTGTTAGTCCATTCATCCTATTACGTATAAAACTTGCAGCTGTTGCTACATTCAATCCATTAAGAGCAAGTTTTTCCCTATCAAACTCAACTTGGTATTGAGGCTTATAATCTTCTCGGGAAATGTATATATTACGGAACCCTTTTAGTTCATTCATCTTTTGTCTTACTTGCTTAGCTAAGTTTTCTGTTGTAGCAAAGTCGTAACCTAATATTTCAACATCAACTGTTGAACCTCCCATCATACCATTTTGTCCTCCTGCTGTAACTTGATATTTATATATCTCAGTATATGAGGCAAGCTCCTTACGTAATCCTTCTGCTATTTCAAATATGCTTTTCTTTCTATCCTTTAAGTCTTTTGTTCTTACACGGAATGATACATAGTTTGTTCCAGAGGTCTGCATTTGTGCCCAAGTATTATCATCATCATCGGCAGGAATACCTAAGGTATAGGAGAAGTTCTTAACCTCAGGATAGTTTTTATTTATAAATGTTTCAAATCTTTTTGCAACAACTCTTGATCTTTCAACATTAGCTCCAACAGGTAATTCAAAGTTACCTGATATTTGTCCATTATCAGAGGCAGGTATCATTTCAGATCCTATACCAAAGAAAAGAAATAGTGAAGCAATAAATATGAATGTACCTGTTGAAATTGTAATTCTTTTGTGTTTAACACACCAATTTATCAATCGTGAATAAGCTCCGTCCAATTTATCCAAAGCCTTCTTAATTGGAGTATAGAACTTAGAATACCTTTCTCCTTCTCCTTTTGGCATTTGTTTTAGTAGTAGAGAACTTAACATTGGAGTTAGGGTTAGGGCACACAATAGAGATATTGCCATAACTATACAAACCATCCAACCCAATTGGGCAAATATTATACCAGCCATACCTCCTACCATAGTTAAAGGGAAGAATACGGCAAATATTGTTAGAGTTGATGCCATAACGGCAACACCTACTTCGTTGGTTCCATATATTGCAGCTTCTTTTGGTTTAGCACCTCTTTCAATATGCTTGGTTATGTTTTCCAAAACCACAATGGCATCATCCACAACCATACCTATGGCTATTGATAGAGAGGAAAGAGATATTATATTTATTGTATTACCCGAAACAAACAAATATATGAAAGAGGCTATAAGGGATATTGGTATTGTCATTAGGATTATTATTGTTGCTCTCCACTTTCCTAAGAAGAAAAGAACAACAATTACAACGAAGAGGAAGGCTAATAGGACGGTTTCAACCAAAGATGAGATAGAGTTTTCTATATTATCTGTGGTATTCATCATCTCTGTAACTTGAATATCTTTTGGAAGGTTCTTAGTTATTTGAGGTAATCTTTCCTTAATCTTATTCATTATATCAACAGAGTTTGCACCTGTTTGTTTTTGTATAACTATTGTTGCACCCTTTCTTCCATTAACATAACTTTCTTGTGCTCTTTCTTGAACAGAGTCTCTAACTGTTGCAACATCTTTTAGGAATACTACCTTATCTCCATAGTTTGAAACAACTATATCGTTTAATAACCTACTTTCCTTCATTTCTCCTTCAATACGCAAGGAGTATGTTTCACTACCTATATCAAAACTACCTGCTGGAGTATTTATGTTTTCTTGTGCTATTGCAGCACCAATTTGTTCTATTGTTAGGTTGTATGCTTCTAATTTTTGAGGATCAACATTAACACTAATCTCTCTTTGAGGTGCTCCTGCCACTGAAACAGACCCTACTCCATTTATACGTGCAAGAGGATTTGCTATTCCATCATCAAGAATTTTATATAATCCTTCGCTACTTTCATTTGCTGTTGCAGAATATATAGCAATAGGCATCATATCGGTACTTATCTTCATAATGATAGGATTGGAACAGCCATCAGGCATATAGCTTTTGACCATTTCTATCTTATCACGCATATCATTTACACCTGCATCTATATCTGTTCCCCAATTAAATTCTATCTGTATTATTGAAGTATTTTCCTTAGAAGTTGAAGTTATCTTCTTTAAGTCACTAACAGTACTTAATGCACTTTCCAAAATCTTAGTGACATTATTTTCCACATCCTCTGCTGAGGCACCGGGATAGGTGACAATTACAACGGCACGGTTCAATTCAATCTCGGGCATCATATCTATACTCAATTTTGAGTATGAGAATAACCCAAGCACAACCAAAGCAACAAAGATGATAGCCGTTGTTATAGGTTTTTTTACTGACGATTCGTATATTTTCATTTTATCAATTTAGATTAATCTTGTAACTATAATTAGTTTCTTCTTAGTAAGACATTGTCTTCTTATTTTACAACTGTAACTTTCTTACCATCCAATAGACGAGATTGTCCGCTAATAACTACATTCTCTCCATCATTTACTCCACTTATCAATTCATATCTATCTCCCAAACGTCTTCCCAATTCAACTAAACGATATTCTACCTTTCCATCTTTTTCAACAAAAACGTATCTATTATCTGTACCATTTTGTTTAATTATTGCCTTATCAGACACAATAACTTTATTTGCCTTACCTAAATTTAGTTCAACTCTTCCAAACATTCCTGGACGTAGCTTTTGGTTTTGATTTACAAATTGTGCTTCTACCATAAAGGTACGTGTAGAGGCATCTATTGTAGGGGCAATTAAACTAATCTTTCCCTTAAATTCTTCTTCACCGAAGACCTCTACCTTTGCACTTACATTCATTCCAAGTTTTACCTTAGAATAGAAAGATTCATTGATGTTGAATTTTAATTTTACAGGAGTAATTTGCATAACTTGCAATATTGGTTGTGAGCCAGAAACATCTCCATTATCAAAATTACGCATTGTTACTACACCTGTTATTGGAGAGGTTAATGTAATGTTACTTTCTAAGTTTTCAATATTACGTTTTGCAACATCGTATTGAACCTTCATTTGGTCAAGTTGCTGTTTTGATATACCACCACTATTGTATAGTGCTTCCGTTCTTGAATATTCATTCTTTAAGTTATCCAACTGAGTCCTTGCAGTAGATAAGGAAGTGTTTTCCATAGTCACAACCTTTTGTCCTTTTGTAACTCTATCTCCTACTTCAACCCATATCTTTTCTATTCTTGTTCCTCCTGCGGATATTATATAATTCTTTACAGCTGCATCAACAGTTGTTGTATAATCATATATTTGATCTATTTCTTGCATTGAGGCTTTTTCAACCTTAACTTTTACTGCCTCATCAGAGGAAGCACCCAATGTGGTTGCATCTTTCTTTCCACATGAAGTAAATAACACTACTACTGCTGAGACTAAATAAAATAATTTCTTCATATTCTTCTAAAATATTTAATTTTTTTTACTACCTATTATTTTTTCTATTACTATTATTCTGCTTTATTCTTTTCGTTTAAACCCATAACCTCTTCCAAAGTTGCTTGTGCTGAAAGATAGTTGTATAATGATTGTTGATAATTTAATGCACTTTGAGTTAGGGAAAGTTCTGAATCGTTTAATTCCAATATTGTTCCACTACCAACTTGATAACGCACCTTAGCTATTTCATATCCCCTCTCTGCCTGTTTAATTGCATCCTTATTAGCATCCAATTGCTCCTTAGCTGCCTTCATAGAGTTTATTGCCGAACGTATTTGCAAAGCCAAACCTTCTTTTGCATATTCTCTTTGCATCTCTAATCCTTTTATAGACATCTCTACCTGCTTTGCTTGATTAACCTTTGTCATTCCAGAGAATAAAGGAATGGTTAATTGCAAACCTAAGGAAGCTGAACCTACCCAATTATAGTCCTTAAAATGGAAGTCCTCTGCTTGGGTTTGATATATGTAGCTTCCACTTATTGATAGCATAGGTAGGTGTTGAGTGTTTATAAGTTTCAATTGATTTTTCAAACCAATTATATTATAATCCAAAACCCTTAAATCAGAGTTTTGTTCCAATGATGCATCTTCATCAATTTTATCTAAGTTGGTTAGACTATGGTCAAAGCTTTCTAAGTTTTCTGTTATCTCAATTTTTTGATCAGCAGAAAGAGAAAGTACCATCCTTAATTGCATAAAAGCAAGCTCAACTCCATTTCTGGCATTTATTAATGTTGGATTAATATTATTTACATTAACCTGTGCCCTTATATAATCGTATTCGGAAACTACTCCTTGTTTATAGGAGTTTTCAATATTCTTTAATGTCTCCAAAGCATTAAAATAACTTTGCTCAATAACCTTTAATGAACTTTGGGCAAGCAAAAGAGTAAAGTAGGCATCCTTAACTTGTTTTGTCATCTCTATTGAAGAGGAACGTGCCTTTTCAATTACTAAATCAATGTCATTTTGTTTATTCTTTATAGTTTGCCAAAGAGTAAAATTAACCAAAGGTAGTTGGGCACTAAGACTTGCTGCATAAGAGTTTTTATAACCCATCTCCATATATTTCTGCCCTCCCATTAGTGCAGAAAAACTTTCAGGCATAAACATTACCTGTTTCATTACATTATCTGTATATTGTCCTACCGCATTTAATGAAGGCAATAGCCCTCCTATTGCTTCCTTGCGTGAATAATCAACTCTTTTAATTTCCATTTGTGCAATCTTTATCGTTGGATTATTATCATGAGCTATCTTTAAAGCTGTTGATAAATCCAAATTCAAAGTAGCAGTATCCTGCCCAGTAACACTAAAAGATGCAAAACAAAATCCTACAAAAGCTAATTTCAAAAGTTTTCGTTTCATTACTATTTACTTATTATTTTTAATGTATCTTTATATTTATCTATTATTTTTATCCCCTCCTGAGTAGCAAACCCTCTAACGATTATAAGTAAGTGAATATTGCTTAATTGTTCAGAAGTATATTTTGGATTTTTTTCTATATATGAACTTCGTGTTGCATAAAGAAGATTTAATTGTATTATGTTATGAAAAAGATTAAAGTCCGAATCCTTAAAGAAGTATCCATTCTCAACCACCCTATCAACCAATTTCTCCAATATCTCTACCTTTATATAATTAACTTGTTTAACAAAAGTATTATTATACACCTGAGGATAATATTTTTCAAAGTCATGTATCAAATCACACCTTACAGGAAAACTTATAGCCGCCTTTTGAATTATCCTAATGAGCGATATAAGAGAATTATTAGCATCTTCTATTATTGAATTAAGATCGTTTTTTATAAATTCAAAAGAATAATTTAAACAATTTTCAAATAAAGAAGACTTATCAGAGAACTGCTCATATAAGGTACGCTTTGAAATACCAAGTCTTTGAGAAATTTCATCCATAGTTATATCCTTGCAACTCTTTTTTGATGCTAAGGATATTGTTTCATTTATTATTCTGTCTCTCAATTCCATATCTATATAACCATTATTTTTTGAGGATGCAAAGATATAAAAAACTTCAAAAACAAAAATAGTTTTCTACGTTTTTTTCTTAGAAAACAAAAAAAGATTTTAGTTTGTCCATAATTTTAATGTCGCAGAATTTAGATTCATATAACTTCTTAAATAATCCAGAAAAAAAACTCTGAGACTGCTTACAAAAGAGAATTGGATAAACCTCTCAATAATTTTCAAAAGTTTTCCAAAAGTTTTCCTTTGAATAATCCAGAAAAAAGCAAGAAAAAAGCGAATAAAAACGCCGTTTAAAGCAAAAAAGAACAAAAAACACAGCGTTTTTATCTTTTTTCTGCATTTTTAAACTTCATTTCCTTGCAATATTCACGTCCAAGGGTAAGGCAGGAGGAAAAGAACGCCAAATTTAGGCATCATAACTTACTGATAATGGTTTCAAGCATTCTATCAATGAAAGGATTATATCCTTCAAAAATTGAAAAATTTTTGATTATGTTTTGAATAAAAAGATAGGTATTAAGGGATTAAGAAAAGTTATAGTTATTATCTACAAAATTATTATAGCATAACACTATGTTTTTATCAATTTTTGTTTTTCTATTAATATTGATAATATCCAATAGCTTTTTTTATAATCCACTCTTATTATTTTTTGGTTCAATATCCTTTAAAAAATAAAATATAAATACAATTAATTGTGTTCTTGTAGTTAAATTTGGTTTTATCTTTTGTTTTTTTTAGAAAACAATATTTTTACACCTCAATTTAATCATCTTTTCTTTGCAAACGTGTATTTATGTGAACAATATTTTATTTTAAATAACAGAATACTTATGGTGATAGTTAACGTTTCTCCTGCGGTTGTATGCAATTACTTTAGGCGTAGTGATTTTTTATTTCGGTTATCACTTTCTTTATTTTTGAGTTTCTTTAGCCTCATTTTGCGCTCTGCGATAAGCCTCATAAGCAAACGTATTAACACCATAATAATATGTATTAGACATTTGTTTTGCTAATTGTTTATTGTAACCTTTTTGTATTAATTCAATATAAGCATTTTTTTTTAATATTCCATCAGCCAAGCCTTTATCAAATCTCAAAATCAAATATTGCTTATCGTGAATGAAACAAGCAATATTTGCTTGTTGTGGTACAACGTTTCTTTCAAGCCATCCGCGTTGATTAGGATCAGATACCGCACCTGTTCCACAATAGTACAATGAAGGGTTATATTCTAAAATATCATTATCATCAAGTCCTCTTGTATCAAAACTACCGTTATTCATTAATTGTATTGCTTTTGTTTTGTTTAAAGCAATCAGTACTTCATTTTGAAATTCTTGATTTAATTGCTCTAAATACTCATTTGTTATATTTGAATGTAATACTCTGTAATACATAGTTATTCTGGCAATATTATTATTATCATCATAACCAAAACTAAACATTGAGTAAGTTTCTGCATTTGGATTATTCTTTTTCCATTTTTCAAAATCTTTATGATAAACATCACAAAGCAATGCAAAAGTAGCAACAGGTATATCGGTAACTTCAACAATAAAACTATTTTTAGTTTTATAAACCGATTTAGTTTTTTCAGATAACTTTTGTTCTTTTATCAATTTAAGTTGCTCGTCAATTGGACACGTTTGCCCTACTACAATTAAATTGTAGCCTATTGCACATAGTAAAATAAATAATTGTTTCATTTGTTATATGTTTATAAGTTTAATAATTCAAGTTCTTTTTTTGCCTTTTCTATTTGTTCTTTGGAACATATTGTAGTGTCGTTGCAAATTTCTCCTTCCTCTTCTTTATCAATATTTTTATTAGTTTTCAATACCTTTTTTTCTGTTTTAGGTTTTGCTTGCGGTATTTTAGGCACTCGTGTATTTCCACCATTTCTTAAAACAGCATCTGAAGCTGCTTCTTTTTTTGCTATTTCATTTTCCAAATATTGTTCTGAATTATCATCATACTTTGTCTTCACTGCTGAAACGACACCAACTAATCCGATCGCAAAAACTTCCACTAAAGGATCAACAGCGGGGATTGCTTCTGCTTCTGCTTCTGCTTCTGTTCCTTCTTCCATTGGTACACATTTACAATTGGATTTGTCGCTTTTAACTTTTGGATTATTTAATTCTGCTCCGCTTAAAAATTCACCATTATCATAACGAACGTTCACGCCTTCTACTTCCCCTTTTAGACGTAAACTACATGCAATTTCTCTGCTACTACAATCTTCTAATGAAAGATTTTCTTCCACCACTTTATTCCCTCTCATAAACTTATATTTTTTTTCTTGTGCAACTAATACAACAACATTTAGACACAATAAAAAAAATAATAATATAAAAAATCTTGGCTTCATTCTATTATAAATTTTATATTAACACTAATTATTTCATCCCAAAAGTCATACCTACTAAAACACCAACTTGTGGCACGACAAAATTATTTTCTTCTGAAAATTGCCAATATCCTTGTGCAAATACCTCTATTTTCAATCCAATTGGTTTATCACGTATTGATAAAAACGTTCCAATAGATGCCTGATAACTAAAATTATTTAATGTATACATAAGTAGGTATAATAAATTTTCGTCATCCCTTTTCTCATAATATTGAGTTAAAACCATATCTGTATTAGATAACCAACCAATACCTACTCCAAAAGAACCCGTAATTCTGCCAACAATATTTCTACCAAGTTGAAATTGCGGTTTTTTACTAAAAAACTTACCTTTGAATTTTATATCAACATTATATAAATTTTCAATAGAACTCCTATAATGACTATAAGGATAAACAGTATTACCCCAATAAAAAGAAATATCCGTTTCAAATTTCAATAATGTTCTTCTTTTATTATCTGCCATTATGCTAATACCCACACCATGCATTGTTGTTCCTGTATAAATATTTTCATTATAATTAAATGGAACATAAGGAGAATAAGAGTAATTTATACTCCAAAAACTAGAAACTTTTTGATATAGATAGTCTTTCCATTTTATAAATGGTTTTTCAAATTTAGCTAACGCTTGTTTTAATTTTTCTACCTTTTCGCTTTTTTCTTTACCTTTTTGTGCTAAGCGTTTGTATTGCTCAAAAGCATTATTTGCATCATTTTCATTTCCAATTGCACAATAAGCCAAACACAATGAATAATATAAATCTGCATATTCGTAAATTTCTCTCGCTTTATTATAAAAATTTATTGCACCATAATAATTACCATTTTTATAATAATTATCTGCAGTAGAAACATATTCTTCCAAACGTTGTTGATCAGTTTGCTGTGCATTTGCAAAGTTTGCAATAAACATAATTAAAATAACAATAATTATTGCTCTGCCAATTTTGTAATACATAAAACTTTTTTTATTTAAGATGTGTTAATAAATAGTCTTTATTTATCAGTACAATCTAAATACAACATATATAAGTCATGAGAACCTTGATCATACATTGGAATATCATTCCAATCAACATCATTACAATCACCTTCATAATTTTCAACATCAAATGTTATAGGGTATCCTTCAAAAGTCCAAGAGCATTCACAATCAGATGTTGCACTACATGCTGTAAAAGATAAAACAGCAAATATTCCTAATACGAATAAAATCTTTTTCATAAGTTTTAATTTTTTGTTTAAAATGTTTTTTTACTTTTCTCAAAAAGAAAAATTATCTGATTTATTATAAATTTTTCTTTTATTTGTCATTACATTTCCAATACACAGTCATACCCATTGGATAATCTAAAACATAAAGAGAAACATTATCCCAATCAACATCACTACAATTACCTTCAAAATTATTAACCTCAAATGTTAATGGCAAGGTACCATTATCACTTATTGTACATTCACAATCAGAAGTTGTATTACAAGCCGTAAAAGACAAAACTGCAAATATTCCTAATACGAATAAAATCTTTTTCATAAATTTTTATTTTTTTGTTTAACCTGTTTTTAATGTTTGTTATTTATCAGTACATTTTAAAGTTGTTGTATTAACCGATCCAATATATTCCCCATTGTAAATAGGAATATGATCCCAATCAACATCATTACAGTCCCCTTCATAATTTCTAACATAAAATGTAAATGGGTTTTCTTTAAATACTTCGTTGTATTCATCCATAATCCATTTACATTCACAGTCAGATTCTATACTACATGCAGTAAAGAATAAAACTGTAAATATTACTAATGAGAATAAAATCTTTTTCATAAGCCTATTTTTATTAAATTTAAAATGTTTTTAAACTAATTTTTATTCTTCTTTACATTCTATAGATATAATTATATCTACCTCCTCTTCATCCAGATAAAGAGGAAGATCATTCCAATCAACATCATCACAATCACCTTCAAAATTTCTAACCTCAAGTTCCATTGGTATGATTCTACCAGCCCCATCTCCATACATATCCACCACACATTCACAATCAGACGTTGCATTACACGCCGTAAAAGACAAAACTGCAAATACTCCTAATACAAATAAAATCTTTTTCATAAGTTTTAATTTTTTCTTTTTAATGTTTTTTAACATTTTCACAAACAAAAATAAATTATTTATATAACATAAACCAAATAATTTTCAATAAAAATGCAACTATATATATATATATATATATATATCAATAACTTACAACTTAACATTAATTAATCCAATTTAGGGAATTTTTGATTAATTTTAGCGAATGCGGATATTTTTCTTTGGTAAAAAAGAATTTTATTTGGCTTAATTTAGTTTTGAATCTTAGTTTTTAAACAAAAATTTTCCTATTTCTTAGACACGATTTTTAATAACTTAGATTAGGGAAAAATTAAACGCTGTTTTAGTTTTCTAAAACGAAGAAATAATTTACTAAAACGAAGAAATAATTTTTTATTTCTTCGTTTTAGGCGACCTGAATTATAGAAAGATAGAAATACTACCTAATTTTTGACCGCCAAGCGGTATTTATTTATATGTCAGATTAATAATATGTAATTATAATACCAGACTTCCGTTAGGAAAAATAAAGGTCGGTTGCCGACAATTAAAGGTCGGTTGAAGACTTTGTTTTAACTATGCGTTTTATCCATAGTGGTAGGACTATAAATCCTATAATTATGTATGGATAGTAGGTAAATATACGCCAGAGAACTGAAAGTATTGCTCCCATATTTAAAGGAATGAACTCTTTTAGAAAGATTGGGAAGGCAAATTCCGCTATTCCGCTTCCTCCTGGTGTGGGACTAACACATAGAACTATCCACATTACTAACTGACGAGCAAAAACAAGTAGATTATTACTTACAGAAGTAAATGCCATAATTAGGAAATTGACCACCAAAAAGCGAGAAATCCAAGAGGATATTGTTATTAGATAGGTTTTAATCCAAAAGAAAAAAGGTTTATGTTTAAACTCCAAAGAGGTAGTAATTATATCATCACCCAATTTTCTTAATTTTTCTTTTCTCTTAGTAAATATTTTTTTCTCTGAAAGATAGTATAGAAATTTTTTAAATGATTTAGGAGAAAGAAATATTGCAATAAGGACAAATATTGTAATTAAACACATCACTGCATAACCAATAAGAAAAACTCCTAAAAGGGTAAAATCGTAGGAAAGAACTTTAAAGTCCAAATCCTTAATCATTGCCGAATTTACTCCCACAATAAGTATTGTTATAGGTGCAATTATGATATAGAAAAGCTCATCCATTAGGAAGGTAATCATAACTATTGCTGTTGAACGTGCTATACCTATCCCCTCCATTGAAACTGTAAAGAATGCAACAGCCGATCCCCCAATAACTGTTGGCGTTATTGCTGAGGAAAACTCCCAAAGGGCAATGATTTGAAAGGATTGCTTCCAAGAAAGTTTATTGTCGGAAAGATAACGTATCCTCCACATATACATAAAACCTCTTAATAGGGCAAATAGCATTGCAACTAATAGGCAAAGACTTGCACTCCAAGTCCAATTATTGGCTATATGTTTTAGTATATTCTTTTGATGTTCTATATTTATATTACCTTGTATATCCTTTGTCGCAGGATATAGTTCAGAAATCTCTTTTGCCTTATTTCCATTATCATCTACCCAATAAAAATTACCTTTCCCCAGAGCTACTTCTGTGATAAGGGGCTTTGAAAAATCTTTTATAATTAAAAAAAGAGCAACCCCTATTCCTATTATTAAAGGTATAATGACCCTATTTAAGGAAAATATTTTTAAGGGGTTGCTCTTGCTCATTTATAAGGATTATTTCTCTTTAAGAAATATTATAGTTTTGGAATTGGAACATCAATTTTGTTATCGTAAAGATAGTTGTATATCTTTTCATTCATATCTGCATTAACATCCCAATAGTCCTCTGCCTTTGTCCATAATCTTACATCTAAGGTTATTGAACTTTCGGTTATATTTGTTAGGACAACAGGTTCATTATCTCTAAGAATCCTTGAATCTTGTTTAACAATATCCAGAATATCTTTTGCAATTTGGTTGGTGTTACTTCCATGAGCAAGTTTAATATTTATATCTTGCCTTCTTGTATCCATAACAGAGTAGTTAATTATCGTCCCAGTAGAAAGAGCACCATTAGGAATTGATATTATCTTATTATCAACCGTTGTTAGTGTTGTAGTGAAAATCTGTATGCTTTTCACTGTTCCCTCATAGCCTTGTGCTGCTATGTAGTCTCCAACACGAAAAGTTTTCAATACAAGTATAACAACTCCTCCTGCCACATTTGACAATGTTCCTGAAAAAGCCATACCTATTGCCAATCCCATAGCACCTAATAGGGCAATAAATGAGGTCATCTGTATTCCAACTATACTTATTACAGTTATAATAATTAGAATTTTTAGTGCAATACTTATTACTTGCACAATAAAAGGAATAAGAGAAACATCAACATTCCTCTTTGTCATTATTGCTTTTATTCTTTTGCAGATAAAATTGGTTAATTTTAATCCTATCCATAGTAATAGGGCAGCAATAATTATTTTAGGAACATAATCCATAAGTAGGTTTAGTCCCTTGTGTTGCAACTCTCCAATCATATTAATGCTATGTTGAACAGTTTCAACTGTTGATTTTACTATTCCACCAACGGTATCCTGAGATACTTCTTTTGTGGAATCTACAATTGTTGTTGTAGTTTCTGATGTAATCATAATGTTTTTTTTGTTTTAGTTTATTAATATAAAAAATTATTAAATGGATATAGCTTTGCGTGCATATCCTTTATCGTATTATACATTGCCTCTTTTAGCAATTCTATATTAACTTTATCCTTTGCTGATATGAAAAATGCAGGTTGCTTACTTTCTTTTTGCCAACTTTCTTTTATATCCTCCAATGAGAGGTTTTCTTTTGTTATTGGCGTAAGGTCGTCTTCATCCTTTTTGATATAGGTGTAGGCATCTGTTTTATTAAAGACCATTATTGTTGGCTTATTCTCTGCAAATATTTCTTTGAGAGTTTGTCTTACAACTTGAATTTGTTCTTCAAAATCTTTATGAGATACATCTACAATATGCATTAGGACATCTGCTTCTCTAACTTCATCTAAGGTAGATTTAAAACTTTCAATTAATCCATGTGGAAGTTTCCTTATAAAACCTACGGTATCGGTTAGAAGAAATGGAAGATTGTCTATTACTACCTTTCTTACTGTTGTGTCTAATGTAGCAAATAGTTTATTCTCTGCAAAGACTTCACTCTTTGAAATAAGGTTCATAAGGGTTGATTTGCCAACATTGGTATAGCCAACTAAGGCTACACGTATTAATGACTCTCTACTTTTTCTTTGAACCTTTTTTTGTTTATCTATATCTGCAAGTTTTTCTTTTAGTAGTGCTATCTTTGAAAGAATAATTCTACGGTCTGTTTCTATCTGTGTTTCTCCCGGTCCTCTCATATTCAAACCTCCTCCTCCTCTTTGCCTATCCAAATGTGTCCACATCCTTGTTAGACGAGGAAGTAGATATTGGTATTGTGCTAATTCAACCTGAGTTTTAGCATGAGAGGTCCTTGCTCTTTGAGCAAATATGTTTAGAATTAAACCTGTCCTATCCATAATATGACATTTCAATTCTCTTTCTATATTTCTCAATTGAGAAGGGCTTAATTCGTCATCAAAGACTACAAATTCTATGTTTTCAGAATCTATATATTGTTTTATCTCTTCCAATTTCCCACTTCCAACAAAGGTTCTTGGGTCCTTATATTGCAATCTTTGGATAAAGCTCTTTACAGCACAGCCTCCTGCTGTTTCTATTAAAAAAGCAAGCTCTTTTAGATACTCCTTAGTCTTTTCATAAGGGGATTCCTGAGTTGCAACACCCACCATTACTGCCTTATCACAATTTTCTTGCTCTTCAATCATATTTTTCTATTTGTTTTCTTTTAGATATTGTTCTAAGAGTTGCTGAACATATTTTCCAAATACATCAAATTCTATATTAACAACCGTTCCTTCTTTAAAGCAATGGAAGTTTGTCACCATTTGAGTAAAAGGAATTATTGAAACAGAGAACTCCCCTTTTAGAGAATCCACAACAGTTAGACTAACTCCATTGACGCTTATTGAACCTTTTGGAACTGTAAAGTTATTTTTTGTTGCATCGTATTTAAAAAAGTATCTCCAAGATCCTTTTTCGTCTATAATTTTTGTACATATGGCTGTTGTATCAACGTGTCCTTGTACTATGTGTCCGTCAAAACGACCATCCATTTTCATAGATCTCTCAACATTAATCTCCGATCCTTCTTTCCAAGAGGAAAGATTTGTCCTATCCATAGTTTCTTTCATTGCCGTAACAACATATTGTTTTTTCTCTTTGTCTATTTTCACAATAGTTAAACAACATCCGTCATGAGACATACTTTGATCTACCTTTAATTCATCGCAAAAATCTACTTGTAAAGTAAAATTATAGTTGGTATTTTCTTTTTCTATTGCAATAACCTTTGCAGTTGCTTCTATTATTCCTGTAAACATCTATTTCCTTTTCTTGTTTTATAAGTTTTCTTTGTAGTATTGGTATATTTTTTCATAGAGATTCAATCTATCTTTTCCCATTACATTATGTTCATGGTCGGGATATAGGAAGAAATCTACTTGTTTTCCATGTTTAATGCAGGCTTTTATAAACTCAATACTATGTTGTGGAACAACTGTTGCGTCTTGATAGCCATGTATGACAAGGAGTTTTCCTTCCAAATTTTGAACATAGTTCAAAAGACTTGATGTTTTATAGCCCTCTTCGTTATTTTGAGGTGTTCCCATGTAGCGTTCTCCATACATAACTTCATACCATTTCCAATCAATAACAGGACCTCCAGCTGTTGCAACCTTGAATACTTTTGGATTTTTTAATTTTAGAGATATTGTCATAAAGCCTCCATAGCTCCAACCATCAACACCTATTCTTGTAGAGTCTATATATGGAAGAGTTTTTAAATAATTCACCCCTTCCATTTGGTCACTAACTTCAACTGAACCGCAACTATGCCAAATTGCACTCTCAAAATCGTATCCCCTATTTGCTGAGCCTCTGCTGTCAATTGTCCAAACTATATATCCCTTTTGAGCTAAAAACATAAAGAAATTATTTGCTCCGCCAAGATAATTATTAGTTACCAGCTGTGCATGAGGACCTCCATAAACATAAACAATGACTGGATATTTTTTATTAGGGTTAAAGTCGTGTGGTTTTATCATTCTATAGTATAGTTCTGTTCCATCCTTAGTTTTTAATGTAGATATTTCAATTTGGGGTTTTAATATATCTTTTAATGGATCTTCACTTTCATTTATAATTTTAAGTACTTTTCCTTTCTTATCCAAGAGTTGGGTTTTGGAATAAACCTTATCATAGTTGGAATAGGTGTCTAAGAATAAATCTCCCTTACTATTGAATGCTACATTGTGCCATCCATTATCCGAAGAGTACTTTTTTATTTCTCCATTTTTTATTTTAACTCCATAAAGGTTTCTTTCTATTGGAGAATCCTTAGTTGCATAGAAGAAAACTTCATCACCCTTAGAATTAAATCCTGCAATTGAATTTACCATCCATTCTCCCTTAGTTAGTTGTTTTAATTCCCTTCCTAAGGTATCGTAGAGATATATATGATTATAGCCATCTTTTTGACTTAAATCTAAGAATTCTTTTGGATTATTTGGTAAGAAGATAATAGGAGTCTGTGGTTCTACATATTTTTTTGAAGTCTCTTCAAATAAAACTCCTAATTTTTCTCCACTTATTGCATCATATTTTTCCAACCAATAGTGGTTTTGCAATCGGTTTAGCTTTTTTATATAAACTATTTTACCATTAGGAGAAAAGGCAATATTTGTTAAGTACATCTCCTTTTCTTCTATTGTTTCATCCTTTCTTGTTTTTAGATATACTATATTAGAGGTTTTAGTATCAAAAACGCCAACTGTCACCCAATGAGATGCCATTCCAGCCATAGGATACTTCACATTATTTAATTGAGCTACTCTTTCAGAGGTATTAACCAAAGGATAGTCTGTCACCATTGATTGATCCATTCTATAAAAAGCAAGTCTTTCTCCATTCTTACTCCAAAAAAGTCCCTTGTCTATCCCAAATTCATTTCTATGAACCGTCTCTCCATAAACCAAAAACTTCGTTCCATCAAAAGATAATTGAGTTTTCTTACCATTAACAAGTGCAAATATGTTATCATTTTCCTTAAATGCAACATTCTTTGATGAAGGTTCAATCTCCACAAACAAAGCATCCTTTGGCAAAGAGAATAATTTCTTTGTCTTTTTACTATATATATTGTATGAAAAGTATTCATTCTCTTTTGTAGAATAAATAAATTGGCTATCGGATACATATTCTATTGCAAAGAGAGAGAGAGGTCGTGGTGTTATTTCTTCAATATCTATATTTATTGTTTGGTTTTTCTTTCCGTTTTCAATAATAAGAGTCTTTCCATCCTTTGTATAGGAGAAATTATCTGTGTTTCCTATAAATTGAGTTGAATATATACTCTTTGGATAATATTGTCTTTTTTGAACATCTTCTATATTGAGTAATTGTTTTTGAGAGAATGCTCCACTTGATAATAGGAGTATAAATAATAAAATACTCGTTCTAAAAATACTTGTATTAGCTTTCATTCGTTAATTTATTTTCTTAGTTTATATTTTTTCCAATTTCTAAATCTCAAACTCCACACTCCAAAGAATGCTTCCTTAAATATCTTCATACTCATCTTTGATTGACCAAGTACCCTATCAATAAATATTATTGGAACTTCTTCAATTTTAAATCCAAGTTTAAATGCTGTATATTTCATTTCTATTTGAAAGGCATAGCCAACGAATTTTACCTTATTCAAATTTATGTTTTCTAAAAGTTGTTTGCGGTAACAAACAAATCCAGCTGTTGCATCTCCAATTGTTAAGCCTAATATTAGTCTGACATAGTAGGAGGCGTAATAGGACATTATCACTCTTTGAATAGGCCAATTGACAACAGAGATTTTTCCTTTTACATAACGAGACCCAATTGCTAAATCGGCACCATTTAAACAAGCATTGTAGAGTTTTATTAAGTCCTCTGGATTATGAGAAAAGTCGGCATCCATTTCAAAAATATAGTCATAGTTGTTCTCTATTGCCCATTTGAATCCATGCAAGTATGCAGTCCCTAATCCCATTTTTCCATTTCTTCTCTCCAAAGAAAGTCTCCCTACGGGATATTGCTCAATAAGACCTTTTACAATATCGTAAGTTCCATCAGGGGAAGCATCATCAATAACCAAAATATCAAAATCCTTTTCCAAAGAAAAGACCTTCCTAATTATATTCTCTATATTCTCCTTCTCATTATAGGTTGGGATAATTACTATACTATCTGACATTTTTTCTTTCTTTATTTGGTTTGCAAATTTATGTGTTTTTTCTCAACAAAAGGCAAAAGGCTGCCTTCGGAAGGCTTTCTTATGGGATTGGAAATTATGTTTCCTTTTTCATCAATTATTAAAAACGTTGGAAAAACTATTACATTGTATTTTTTCAATATTTCCCATTTATTATCAAAATAGGCAAAATCCCACTTATATCTTGTTCCTACCTTTGAATTAACTAAGAAATTGTATAGGGCATCTAAGGTATTATCACAACTTATCGTTAAAAACTCTATATCATTTTGAAGACTATCCTTAATTGAATAAAGCATATTTAACTCCCTTAACGAGGATGGCTCTTTTAGTTTTACAAAAGACAATATTAGTTTCTTTCCTTTGTATTTATCAAGTGTTATATAATTATTGTATATATCCTTTAATGAAAACTCCGATGCCTTAATTCCAAAATGCCTTCTTTGAGAATAGAAATACAAAAGATTTTTTGCAATTTTTCTATGTTCAGAAAATTTTGTTTGATAAATAAATTTTTCCAACATAGCATCAATATACATTGGTTCATACAAAGAATTTGCATACAATTCCTTCATTCCCCTAAGAAAAACCAACTCTCTAAAAACCTCATTTCTTAATATTGTGTCCCTACCCAAAGAATCTATGAGAGCAAAATAATTAGTTTCTACAAGTAAATTATCCAAATAGTAGTGAGATATTGCCCTATTGCCCATAGAAAAGTAGCTTCCAAATATTGCTTCAAAACAATCCATATATGCCAAATTATGATATAGTATGGGTTTATTATAAAATAGTTCTTTTTTTAGTTGTTTTTCATTTTCTCCATTGGAGAAATACTCCATTTGACCAATGGAATATATTGCATAATCCTTAATATAGCTATCTTCTATTTTGTTTGCAAAGGCGAAAACCTCTGCTTTTAGGGAGTCAATTGCTTTTCTATTTCTTAAACCTCTTATATTTTTTAGCCTCACAACCCTATCTTCAATTATGGAATCTATTATAAATATATTTGAATTTAGATTATTATCCGAGTTTTCTTCAATAACAATTGGCAAAGGTATCTTATAGAAAAGAGTATTTACACTATCCGATATAGAAAAATTAAAGGGAAGAATCCTCATGCTATATGTCGCTCCTTTTTTTGCAAGAAAATTATAGGAAAAAGCATCTATTTTTATACTCATAAGCGAGGTTTCTTCTATCGTTTCATTGAAATAGGAAACACTATCTTCAATAGTTAGACTATCAATCTCCTTTTCCAAATAAGAAATATTGTCTTCAAATATAGAAAGTCTTATTTTTTTTCCAACAATTGTACTATCTCCTTTAAGGCTTATCCTTAAATTTTGAGCATCTACTAAAATAGACAAAAGACAAAAAAGGGATATAAGTGATATTATTCTTATGTGCATTTTTCCTTTCTTTTTTATTTGTTTAGGATAAACTCTTTTAATTTTTCCTCTCCCCATATTTTCTTCATAATTTCTATGCTTTCCTCTATGTTTAATGAGTTTCTAACCTCCAAATTTCTTTGAACAAAGACACAATCTGATAGAGATGCATTATTACATGCAATATCCTCTGCTAAGGCTCCACAAGATGGTGCTCCGCAAACATTACAATCGGTGTGTGGAAGTTTTCTTTCAATTTCTTTTATAGTAGTTAGCTTTTGAAAAGCAATATTTATGTCCTCATCCAACTTCATCATACTACGAGGAAGTATCTTTCCCACTTGAGAATTTGCAATTAAGTATTCATCTTGTGAGAATATCTCCTTCTTCCTTGAAGAAACTCCGTTTCTTTCTCTTTCAGCCCATTTCTTTGCTCTTTGCATCATCCTATCCTTAATTAGGAATCTATTTCCACAGGTTAGAATACCGCCCGGACATCCTTGATCGCATGCCCTTAATTCCAAAAATTCCAAGTCCTCAATCTCATCATTCTCCACCTTTTCTAAGAATTCCATAACATTACTTATTTCATCTATTGCAAAGCTCTTCTTGAAATTTGTAAGTCTTTTCTCACCATTGGTCAAAGTTAGTATGATTCCATCGGAGGAAACATCATTGGCAGATTGTTTTTTCTTGTAATTGCTTCCCTCTTGCTTGATTTTTTTCAATACCATATTATACATAGTATCCATATTTAAGACTCCATCAATAATTGATTCATCTTCTCCAACAGGAGTCTTTGCTGCTGCAATCTTAGCTGCACAAGGAGTAATGTAGAATAAGCCTATATCCTTTGGATTTATACCATCATCGGTTAGCTTTTTGCGGACATACATGGCTGTTAAATCAACAGGAGCCTTTATTGGTATTAAGTTATCCACCAAAGAGGGGAATTTAACCTGAATTAAACGAACAATGGCAGGACAATATGTAGAAATTAGAGGTTTCTTATCTTCATTTTGGGATATGTAGTAATTGACAATTCCACTATATATCAAAGCAGAGGTTTCTACTTCCATTACATGAGTAAATCCCAATTGTGTTATAACTGAATAAATCTGTGAAGCACTTATATCTTCTGGGAATTGCCCCATAAAAACAGAAGGCATCAATACTACCCTATACTTAAAATTGTATATGCTTTCAAAGTCATCCTCTGCCACAAAGACAGCTCCACTTGGGCAAACCTTATAGCACTCTCCGCAATCAACACATTTGTTTTCGTATATGGTGGCTCTCCCATCTCTAACCCTAATAGCCTGCGTTGGACAATTACGCATACAACGCGTACATCCAATACAAATATCTGGATTTATTTTTAAGGCATGATAAAAATAGCTTTCACTCATAATAAAAAGTAGTATTAAGTTATCAGAAATTAACAACCATTGTTATTTCTGTTCCAACGCCAACCTGCGTTTTAATATCTAAAAAATCAACATTGTTTTTTATGTTCGGCAAACCCATACCTGCACCAAAGCCCATCTCTCTTACCTTAGGAGAAGCCGTTGAATAGCCTTTTTGCATTGCAAGGTCAATATCTGGAATACCTGGTCCCTTATCCTTTATTACAACACTTATCTTTTCACTATCCAAATCCACATAAATATTTCCTCCATAAGCATGAGCTATTGCATTAACCTCAGCTTCATAAACTGCAACGACAATCTTTTTAATCTTTCCATTGTCAATATTTAGTTGCTTCAATGTCTTTTTTATATCGCTCGAAGCCTTGCCTGCATTGGCAAAATCTCCTTCTACAACTACAAATTCTGTATGCATAATAAAAATTTAAAATACTGGTTTTAGCCCCTTAGTGTAGAGCATTCCCACTGATTTAAACATAGAATAGGAACATTGCAATATAGTTGCACCATTTTCCTGTGCCAATTCAATCATTTGCTCATTGACCTCTTTATTTCTAACGAATAATATAAGGTCAATATTTGCCATCTCTGCTGTTCTTAGTGTTTGAACATTGCATAAACCCGTTATAAGCAAAAGTTCATTTGCATCTAAGGTTAAAACATCACTCATTAAATCTGATGCAAATCCATAACCAACGCTATAATCCATATCGTGATTTAAAAGCACAACCTTAGCATCTAAAAGGGATACTATTTCTTTAATCTCCATATATACAAAAAATAAAATTTTCTTTGCAAAGATAGTAAAAAAGTATAAAATAATAAGTTTATTAAAGAGAGAAGATTAAAAAAAATTAAAAACCAAAACTTAAAATTCCCGTTTTTTTTAACAATATTTTGCCCTTTTTTGACCAAATTTTAACATTTCTTCCTCATAAAAAACACAAAATTTGACGAATTTTTAACATTTCACTCAATTTTTCAATTTTAGAGTTTCAAAATTTGTTAAAATTTTTTCAAATTTTTAATTCATTAATCCTCAATATAATTCAAGCAAATTTCAATATAATTTTTCAGGTTTTTAATTAAAAAAGCAAAATCCTTATTTTTCCAGAAAAAAAACGCTGTTTTAGTTTGCTAAAACGAAGAAATAATTTTCTAAAACCTCGTTTTAATTTTCTAAAACGAAGATTCAATCAAAGACAACAAACTAATAATGAAGCGATTATTTTATAAATATAAATGGAAATGAAATTTGGAAATACTAATGCCTTATTGCCCTAAGAAGAAACTTTGTTCGGCAAAGATACAAAATTATTTTGACAAATGCAAATGGGGGTTTCCAAATTGGGAGGTTTCGGAATTTAACATTTGAAGAAAAAAATGTTAAAAATTTTTTGAAATTACATTTTTTATATATCAAAGTAGTGTGATTCATCTTCTTGTAAAATTAATATTATATGCAAATAATGATAATTTATATAAAGAAACAATGCTTACAAGGAGATAAATCCGCTTACTATTGGTTATTTTACGTAAATTCTTTTACTGATTATCCCTATTGATTTATGACAAAATAAATGTCTATTGCCGATAACCCAGACTTCCGTTAGGACAAAATAAAGGTCGGCTAACGACAAAAATATTGTTATTTATTGATAAATAACTAAAATATATTATATTTGCAAATTGTAGATAACACATTTTTTAATGTTTTTATTCTTTTTATACAATAATATCATTAGAAAATATGTTATCCTACTTAGTTAATAATTAATAATAATTA
>JAISIA010000086.1 GCA_031262295.1 Bacteroidales bacterium
AAAACGAAGAAATATTTAAATAAAACAGCGTTTTATTTTGCTAAAACGAAGAAATAATTTTCTAAAACGAAGATTTATTCAAAGATAATAAACTAATAATTAAGCTATTATCTTGCTATCAAAAATGAAAATAAGTATTGGGGAAATTTCTATGCTTTTGCCTTAAAAGAAACTTTGTTTTCGGCAAAGATACAAAAAAGATTTGATATATGCAAATGGCGTTTTTCAAATTGGGGTGTTCGGAATTTTAACATTTGAAAGAAAAAATGTTAAAAATTTTTTGAAAATACATTTTTATACAATCCTGCCTTCCTTATGCCAAGTGCATTTATTTACCTATCGGATTGATAATTTATAAGAAGACTACCAGACTTCCGTAGGACAAAATAAAGGTCGGTTGCCGACCAAATGGGGTTTTTCAAATTGGGGTGTTCGGAATTTTAACATTTGAAGAAAAAAATGTTAAATATTTTTTGAAAATACATTTTTCTTTTTTATAAATTTATATCTTTGCTTAAAAATAAAAACCTTTTAAAATGTATATAATAAAAAAGATTTTAATAAAATTCTTCCTTTTCTTCCTTATTTTCTTTTCTTTTTCTCTGCAATTAAGGTCGCAGGAAATGGATAATGGTAATAATATTGTTGTTGGAGCAGAAAGAACTTCATTATATGTTCCATTATTGGAGGGTAAGAAAGTTGGAATTGTTGCAAATCAAACCTCATTAATTGGGAAAACTCACTTGGTTGATTCGCTTTTGTCTTTAAAAGTCAATATTCGTGCTATATACTGCCCAGAACATGGATTTCGTGGTGAGGTTCAAGCAGGAGGAAAGGTATCTAACTCAATTGATAAAAAAACAAATATTCCAATAATATCTCTTTATGGAAAGAATAAAAAACCTCAAAGGGAAGAATTTGCAAATAATGATATAGTTATTTTTGATATTCAAGATGTGGGATGCCGTTTCTATACCTATATTTCAACTCTTCACTACGTTATGGAGGCGTGTGCAGAAACTAATATCCCTCTTTTGGTTTTGGATAGGGCAAATCCTAATGGATTTTATATTGATGGACCAGTTATAAAAGATACTTCCTTAGTAAGTTTTGTTGGTATGCATCCTGTCCCTGTGGTTTATGGGATGACAATAGGAGAATATGCCCAAATGATTAATTCAGAAGGGTGGCTAAATACTTCTTCCAAAAGAGTTATTGGTGAAAAAACTAATATAAATTGCAATTTAACCATTATTCCCTTAGAGAATTATACTCATAATACAAGATATACCTTGCCTATTTCCCCATCTCCAAATCTAAAAACTAAGGATGCCATTTTGCTTTACCCTTCTTTATGTTGGTTTGAAGGCACTCCAATAAGTCTTGGTAGGGGGACGGAGCATCCTTTTGAGATTGTGGGATTTCCAATGTATGAAAACAAAACATTTTCCTTTACTCCAAAGACAATTATTGGCGTTGCAGAGAATCCTCCTTATGATGGAATAGAGTGTTATGGAGTTTTTCTTTCTCAAAATGAAAAGTACAAAACAAATATTGGGCAAAAAAAGATAAATTTATCAATATTGATTGATATGTATAGGGCATATCCTAAGAAGGGAGTTTTCTTTACCTCGTTTTTTGATAAACTTTCAGGGACAAAACTCTTAAAAGAGCAAATCAAGAACAATTTTTCTGAGGAAAAAATTAGAAAAACATGGATAGAGGATTTGAATGAATTTAAGCAAATGCGTTCTCGGTATTTATTATATAAGTAAAAAGTTATATTTTTGCAATCGTTTTTTTTGTTAATTCCACAAAAAATATAGTTTATGTTTGAAAATTTAAGTGAGAAATTAGAGAAATCCTTTAAGATATTAAAAGGACATGGAAGGATAACTGAGATAAATGTTGCCGAAACCTTAAAAGAAGTTCGTAAGGCTTTGTTGGATGCCGATGTAAGCTATCCAATAGCAAAGGAATTTTGTGATAAGGTTAAGCAAAAAGCATTAGGGCAAAACGTTCTTACCTCAATAGAACCGGGACAATTAATGGTAAAGATAGTTCATGATGAACTAACTCTTCTAATGGGAGAGGAGGCTAAGGATATTAATGTTAAAGGTAATTTTTCAACTATATTGATTGCTGGTTTGCAAGGTAGCGGTAAGACAACTTTTTCTGCTAAATTGGCAAATTATTTAAAGAACAAAAAAAATAAAAGTGTTATGTTGGTTGCAGATGATGTTTATCGTCCAGCTGCAATTAACCAATTACAGGTTCTTGGTAAGGATATTTCCGTTGAGGTTTATACAGAAGAGGGAGTAAAAGATGTTGTCCTTATTGCAAAAAACGCAATAAAGGAAGCTAAAAGTAAGAACATAAATGTTGTTATTATTGATACGGCTGGTCGTTTGGCAGTAGATGAACAAATGATGAATGAAATATCATCTATAAAAAAGGCTATAAATCCAGAAGAGACCCTATTTGTTGTTGATAGTATGACAGGACAAGATGCTGTCAATACTGCAAAAGCTTTCAATGATGTATTGAATTTTGATGGTGTTGTCCTAACAAAATTAGATGGAGATACACGTGGTGGAGCTGCTCTAACAATAAGACACGTTGTCAATAAACCTATTAAATTTGTTGGTATAGGTGAAAAGATGGAAGCATTGGATGTTTTTCATCCCGAAAGAATGGCTTCTCGTATATTGGGGATGGGAGATATTGTTTCTTTGGTTGAAAAAGCACAGGAACAATATGACGAAGATAAGGCAAGGAAGTTAGCAAAAAAGATAAAGACAAATGACTTTAACTTTAATGATTTCCTTGAACAAATACACCAAATTAAGAAGATGGGGAATCTAAAAGATGTAATGAGTATGATTCCTGGCTTAGGTAAGGAGATAAAAAATATAGATATAGACGACAATTCCTTTAAAGGAATAGAGGCAATAATAGGTTCTATGACTCCTTATGAAAGAGAAAATCCTGCAAAGATTGATGGAAGTAGAAGAAAACGTATATCCAAAGGAAGCGGAACAACGATGGAGGATGTAAATAGATTATTAAAGCAATTTGAAAGCACAAAAAAAGTTATGAAAATGGCAAGTGGTGCAAACAAACTCAGTGCTTTGAAAAATCTTAGAAGAAGATAAACATATAAAAAAAGGATTTGTTTTTTACCACATTTTAATTTAGTACAATCATATTTTATATATAGAAAAGAAATGGAAGAAAAAAATAATACAATTGTTATAGATGGAAAAGCAATTGCTCAACAAATAAAGGATGAAATAAAGAAAGAGGTTTCAGATATTATAGATAGTGGAAAGCGTCCTCCACATTTGGTTGCCGTTATTGTAGGTGAGGATGGGGCTTCTTTGTCTTATGTTGCAAGTAAGGAGAAACAAAGCAAGGAAGTTGGCTTTACATCTTCTGTATATCGCTTTCCAAATACAATAAAAGAAGAAGACCTAATAAATACTATTGATTTTCTCAATCAAGATGATGAAGTTGATGGCTTCATTGTTCAACTTCCACTTCCAAAACATATAAATGAACAAAGGATAATTGAAAGAATAGATCCAAAAAAAGATGTTGATGGATTTCATCCTTCAAATGGAGGAAGAATGATGTATAATATGCCAGCATTTATTCCTGCTACTCCAATGGGAATAACCTCTATGTTGAAAAGATCAAATATAGAAACGGTGGGAAAACATTGCGTTGTGTTGGGAAGAAGTAATATTGTTGGAACTCCTCTTTCTGTTCTAATGTCAAGAAATAATAGTGATACAAATTGTACTGTTACTTTATGCCATTCAAAAACTCAAAATCTTAAAGAAATATGCCTAAGTGCCGATATCCTAATTGTGGCTATTGGAAAACCAGAGTTTGTTAAAGAAGATATGGTTAAAAATGGTGCAGTTGTGATTGACGTTGGAATACATAGAATAGAGGATAAGACAAAAGAAAAAGGTTATAGGATAGTTGGAGATGTTGCCTTTGAAGAAGTAAAAAATAAATGCAGCTATATTTCTCCTGTTCCCGGAGGTGTTGGAATGCTAACTGTCGTTTCCCTATTGCAAAATACATTAAAAGCATATAAGAAGGAAGTTTATCAATAAAGATTACTTTCTATTCAAAGACTAAGGAAATAAAATCTTAATAATATAAAAAGAAAAAGCTGAATTAAATTTCTAATTCAGCTTTTTTTGTTTTTTCCTCTTTACAGGGAAAAACATTACTAATTAATCAACTTTTTAAACTAAAATATCTTTATTCTGCAAAACGAATATTAGACATAGTCTTTTCGCAATAGTGACATTGAATTTTCAAAGACTCTTTTTCAATAACCTTAAACTTTGTATCAATAGTCTCTTTATTTGTTATGCAGTTTGGATTTATACATTTTAGGATTTTTTCTATATTGTCAGGTATTTCAACATTCTTTTTATTGATAACCTCATAGTTTTTTATTTCAATTAATGTAGCATAAGGAGCAACAAGAGCAATTTTGTTAAGGTCTTTTTGTTCAAAATACTTATTTCTTACCTTAATTATACCCTTTTTACCATACTTTTTGCTGCTTAAATTCATACCAACAAGGATTTCATCTTTGTGATTATTCAATCCTAATATGCCTAAAACCATTAAAACTTGATCAGCGGGAATGTGATCTATTACTGTCCCATTTTCAATTGCCGATACAACTAATTCTTTCTTTGATATATTTGTCATAATCTTTATTGTTGTTTTATGCTTTTATTCCTTTTATTATTTGACTCCAAGTATTGCAGCCATTAATGCTTGACGAACATAAACTCCATTTTGAGCCTGTTGGAAATAATATGCATGTATGGTTTGATCTACATCAGTTGCAATTTCATTAACTCTTGGTAGAGGGTGTAATATCCTCATATTGTCCTTGCATCCTTTTAAATTTTCAGCTCTTAATATACAAGAATCTTTCACCTTTTCATATTCCAAAGGATCAGAAAAGCGTTCCCTTTGCACCCTTGTCATATAAATTATATCGGAAAAAGAAATGATTTCATTAATATCTGTATATTGGGAATATTTTAAGTTGGCATCCTTTATATTTCTTTTTATTGAAGAAGGCATCTTCAATTCCTCAGGAGAAACAAAATGAAATGTTGCATTAAAATTGCACATTGCCTGAACCAAAGAATGAACAGTACGTCCATACTTCAAGTCTCCAACCATTGTAATGTTCAAATTCTCTAATGTTCCTTGTGTTTTTAATATGGAATACAAGTCTAACATACACTGAGTAGGGTGTTGGTTGGCTCCATCTCCTGCATTTATAAAAGGAACTGATGCAACCTCTGAGGCATAACGAGCAGAGCCTTCAATGGGATTTCGCATCACTATAAGATCTGAATAAGATGAAAGCATCTTTATTGTATCGTGCAAAGACTCTCCCTTAGATTGAGAAGTAGCTGCTGGATTTGAAAACCCAATAACCTTAGCTCCTAACATTGAAGCTGCACTTTCAAAACTCAAACGAGTACGTGTGGAAGGCTCAAAGAATATTGAAGCAATAACCTTATCGCATAATAATTCTTGTTTTGGATTATTTTCAAACTCAGATGCAATTCTTAGAATCTCTAAGTATTCTTCCTTGTTGTAATCAGAAATAGAAACTAAATTCTTTCCTTTCAAATTAACCATATTGTCTTAATTTTTTTATCTAAAAAACTTTATTATTTTGTTGCTCCACCATTTTTCGCTGCTTCCAATTCTCTAATTAATTTTCCATCAGCTTGTGCTCCTGCCTTATCTCCTGATTTGGTTTTTGCAGTTGCCCTACGTTTTAATGCGTTTATATGATTTGGTTGCTTTTCTATAACAATATCAAAATCTGAAATAGCACCCTTATAATCCTTATCATTATACTTGGCAGCTCCTCTACGATAAACATTATCCAAATTGTCAGGTTGCAATTCTACCAATTTATTCCAAGCATCTATTTCTGCCTTATAGTTTTTTAGTGCCCCGTTTAATACTGTTAGAGCATTGTAAATATCCACATCAACAACACCTAATTCAATTACCTTATTGTAATCTGCAACAGATGCCTGATAAGACTCAGGGGTTTTTAGGGTATATTCTGCGTAAGCACGATTTTTATAGTTTTCAAAGCTATTAGGATTTATGGATATTAGAGTTGTATAGTCTGCAATAGCTTCTTGCCAATTGTTCATCTTAGCATAAGCATTTGCCCTGTTTTCTAAAAGAACTGTATCATTAGGTTGTTTTTTTAGAATATTGCTTAGTTCAATTACATAATTATTAAGATCGTTTGCAATTAAGTATGCATTAGCCTTAGACTTTAATGCCTCAATATCATCTGGCTTTAACTCCAAATATTTGTTATAGTCAGCAATTGCTTTATCTGTTTGCTTTAATTCAGAGTAGGAGTGACCTCTTAAAAGATAAGCTGCCGCTTCATTTTTGTTTTTATCTATAAAAATAGTAAAATTCATTTCAGCATCAGGATAATCTTTCAAGTTGTAATTTGCAACACCTAAGTAATAATATACAAATTCCCAAGAAGGAGCCTCTTGCTTACATAAACCACTCTTTGTTATCATCTCCTGCCAAGCCTTGTTTTGCTCCAATTGTTTATAGGTTTCAATCCATTTATTTATCGTTTCTGCCTCTTGCGGAGTTTGTGCATTAAGGGTAAAACATAAAGCCGATAGCATAAAAGCTAAAAATAATTTTTTCATGTTACTCATTATCTTTATTAATTAATAATTATTATCTCTTATTTATAAATATAGGTATGCCCTTTATTAAACAAAATTATAACATACTTATCTCTAACGCAAAAATACTCTTTTTCTTATTAACAAAACAATTATAGTTCAAATTTTATGTAATTTATATTCTTGCCATCCTTTAAAAACATTTTCTCATAGAATGTTTGTATTTCCTTTACTTCTTCATTTGAAGGTGTATTATAAAGATCGGAACAAGAAGATAAAACCTTTTTGTTTTGTGGAATTAAAACCTCGTTTAATGTATAGTCATATAAGTCGTCTGAATCAGTTTTTAGATGAATAATTCCTCCCTTTTTTAATATCTTACTATAAATTTCCAAAAATTTAGGTGAAGTTAGCCTCTTATTAGGCTTCTTTTTTTGAGGATCACAAAAGGTAATCCAAATCTCATCCACCTCATTTGATGAAAAATACTTATCTATAACTTGAACATAAGAGCGAATAAAGGCAACATTATTCATATTTTCTTCATTAGATGTTTTACATCCTCTCCATAGTCTTGCACCTTTTATATCAATACCAATAAAATTCTTTTCCTTATATTTTCTTGCAAGCCCAATAGTATATTCCCCCTTTCCACAACCAAGCTCCAAAACTATTGGGTTATTATTATGAAAAAACCTCTCTGCCCAAAAACCCTTTAAATCAAAGCCATCGTTTTCCAATAAGGAAGAATAGCTTGGTTGAAACATATTTTCAAAAGTTAAATTCTCAGCAAATCGTCTTAACTTATCTTTTCCCATATCCTCATCTTTTTAATACAGCCCCTTAACAAGAGAAACCTTAGCAATAAAATCCTTTAAGTAGTAAGGCTCAAAATAAGCCACATCTTCAAATTCTTTATTGTTAAATTTATAAAAAACATCCTTTTGCATTAAAGAAGAAGTTAGTTGTATGCTACTATCATAGAAAACATTTTTTCTATTCTTAAAACAATCCATAGCTTTTTCTGCTCCATCGCCAACAAAAACAAAGTCCTTATCTTCTTTTAAATAGCTATCATAAATTCCTTTTTCAATAATATCTGCTGAAAGTGGTTTAATGGTTTGTCCATTTTCATCATAAATCTCACAATATACCTCCATTCTTCTTGCATCTATCATTGCAACGGTGCATTTTTTAGGGTGTTTTTCCTCAACTCCCCTTTGTAAAATTCTTAATGTATCAACCCCAATTAATGGTATATCCAACCCATAAGCCAGTCCTTTAGCCGTAGAAACGCCAATTCTTAAACCAGTATAAGAACCCGGTCCCTTGCCAACAGCAATAGCAGAAAGAGAAGAAAAACTACAATTAGCCTCCTTCATAATACTATCAATTAAAAGTGAAAGTTGCTTTGAATGAGAGTTTTCCTCTAATGAAACTTTTTCTAAAATAATACCTTTACTATCGGATAAAGCAACTGAGCATCTTTGAGTTGCCGTCTCTATAAGAATAAATAAAGGATTTTTATCAGGCATTTTTTTTACTAATTTTGAAATAAATTTTTCAAAGAGCAAAGTTACATATTTTTTTATGATTTTTTGTCGGCAACCAACTTTTTTTGTCGGCAACCGACCGCTAAGCGGCATTTATTCGTCCTACGGAAGGTCGGCAACCGACTTTTAATTGTCTTTACGGAAGTTTGGTAGTATTTTTATGTGTTTTTAATTGAAAAAAACTAAATCTTCGTTTGTCGGCAACCGACTTTTAATTGTCCTTACGGAAATTTGGTAGTATTTTTATGTGTTTTTAATTGAAAAAAACTAAATCTTCGTCTTAGAAAATTAAATCTTCGTTTAAAAAAATTATTTCTTCGTTTTAGTAAATTATTTCTTCGTTTAAAAAAAATATTTCTTCGTTTTTTTTGGAGAAAATTTGGGTTTATAATAAAAAAACTTCAAGTCTATTCTATGACTTGAAGTTTTCTATACAATGAAATTTTAAAAGAATTTATCCTTCCAAATTGAATATTACTGGTAATTGGAATTGCTGACGAACAGCTTTTCCTCTTTGTTTTGCAGGAGTCCATTTTGGCATAAGTTTTACAGCTCTCAAAGCCTCAGCTCCGCAACCACCACCAATATCTCTAAGAATTTTAAAATTGGTTAAAGTTCCATCCACTTCAACAATAAAGCCTATGAATACTGTCCCCTTAGTTCCAGTTTCCCTTGCTTGTTGAGGATACTTTACTGTCTTTCTCATAAATTCTTGTCTTTTTTCTTCTCCTCCAGGAAAAGATGCATCCTGTTCCACAACCATGAATACCTTAGCCTCAGGTTGAACTTCTTCTTCTTCAGCTTCTATATTTAATGCAGAAAGATCAACAGTTACGTTACCTTTATTTTCAAAACTTGATACGTTAAACTCATTATCAATTGCTCTATTATCATCCACAATTTCAAATTCTGTGGTTTCCAATTGTGGAGCTTCATCTGGTGGGGGAGGAGGTGCTTCTTCTTGTGTTGCAATCACTGTTTCTTCAACTTCAGCTACTGCTTGACGTTCAAATTTCACCTCATTATCGTTTCCATAGCTTTTCCATTCAAAGGCAAGAATAACTATTAATAATGCAAAAACAAGACCTATTTCTAAGAACAAGCCTTTTTTTGATTCTAAATCTGCTTTTGGTGTTTTTTTTGTTTCCATTTCTCTTAACTTTTATAAGTTTTTCAGGTGGCTAAATTACTGCATTTACGTAATATTGACAAACTTTTTATATATTTTTTTTCATTTTACTTGTTAATATTCTTATTAAAGAATCTCAATTCTAACGTTATAAACCCATTAATTATTGTTCATTTTTATTTAAAAGTTTTTTCCTTTTTTGTAAATAATTAAGACATTTTCCCATCTTTTTAATATTGAAAAGAAGATCCTCCAAGAAATTCTCTTAATATAGATGTTGGAGGAATGAATTTTGGATCAATAGTTGTGAAATTATCCAAAAAAGCCAAAAGACGCTTAGCCTCACTATAGCTTTCAGTGTTTTGCCCAACCTCTCTAAGGAGTGAGCTTGCCAAAGGCTTTAATGCCCCAATTTCATATAGGAGTGAGGAATTGAAAATCTCATCAGCCTCCTCTTGAAAAGGGAATATGTTTTTCTCTTCTCCTTCTCTAACACTATTCCATCTTGATAATGTGTCTTGGGCAGAATACCCCCTATAATTATAATCCCTAACTATTCTTCTTATAAGCCTATTATCGCTACTGCTTATTAGGTTGTGATTATCTATTGAGAGCTGTATTAATGCCGAAACAAAGACCTTATACACTCTTTCTTTTGGAATGCTATTGGTCAATTTAGGATTTAATCCATGTATTCCTTCAATTATAAGTATGGAATTGTCCTTTGCAATAGTTGGTTTAGAGGAAAACTCTTTTACTCCCTTAATAAAATTATAGTGAGGTAGGAAAACATCCTTACCATTTAATAGGTCATTCATCTGAGAGTTGAATAAATCCAAATCAATAGCGTTTATGCTTTCAAAATCGTAGCTTCCATTTTCATCCTTTGGAGAATGTTCCCTATCCAAAAAATAATCATCCAATGATAATTCAATAACATCTTTTCCTAAAACCGATAATTGGGTTGATAATCTCCTACAAGAGGTTGTCTTTCCCGAAGAAGAGGGACCTGCAAGAAGAACAATTTTTATATTACCTTTTTTATTCTGATTTATATTATCTGCAATTGTTGCATATTTCTTTTCATGTAAAGCCTCCGAAATTTGAATTAGGCTTTCTTCTCCCTTTTGTTTTAAGGCTTCATTCAACTCACAAAGATGTGGAGTGTGGAGAATTTCCACCCAATTTTGGTATTCTTCAAATACATTGAAGAGTTTCTTTTGGTTAGGGTTGGTTTTTGGAGTGCGTCTTACATCTTTCTTATCGGGCATTATTAATAAAAATCCCTTATCAAAAGGAATTAGGTCAAAAACTTTTAGATATGAAGTATCATAAAGCAGAGGGGAGTAGAAATAGTTTATAGTTTCTCCACAATAAGCAACAGATGCGTAAAGCCTATTTGTCATTTTGGCTAAGTTTGCCTTAACATTTAAGTTTAATTTATTGAAAAGTTCAACAGCCTCATCAATTGGAAGAGATTTAATATGGAATTCTTCTGCCTTATCAATTATTTCTTGCATCTTTTCCTTTATTGTTTCAACGTAATTTTCCTTTAAATTAAGTGAATTATCGTCAATATGGGCGTAATAGCCGTTTGTCATTGAGTAGTGAAGGTGTAGTTTATCTGTTTTGTAAATTTCCTTTACTGCCTTATACAAAACAAAAATTAAACTCATAGCATAAACTCTTCTTCCGCAAGGATGGGTTATATCAATAAACTTTATGGTTTGTGGGGTGTATATTCTGTGGTTTAAAGACTCTAATACATTATTTACAAATGCTCCTACAAAGCATTCTTTCTCCTCAATGTTTATGTATTTTCTTATTTCAATTAACTTACTTCCCAAAGGGACTAATACTTTTGAAGAAGTGTTTTGACAAATTATCTCAACCATTTGTTCCATATTTGTTTTTATTTATTTGTTTATTGATTATATATATGAATAAGAAGAAAGTCTTCTTTTTGCTTTCTTTTCTTTGTTCTTTCTTTAATAGGATAATGATATTTTATTGTTATTATTTTATTCTTTGAATTATTTTTTCTGATGACAATTCTCTAAAAGCATCCTTTCCTGCTTTTGAATAATTTGGATTCTTTGAAAGTTTTTCTGAAAGGGAAAGGCACTTCAAATGGAGGAAAAGACTTCTTTTACCCATTTGTCTTAAAGCCCAAGAAATGGCTTTCCAAACATAAGTTCTTTCATCAAAAACATATTCTTCTATTAGTGGAAAATATTTTAAAAAGTCTTCATCCTTTATATCCTTTCTTCCTATTGCCAAGCCTGCAATTAAGGCAAAAGGAGTTCGGCGAACAAATTCCTTATCGCTTTTTACATATTCAAAAATCTTTTCTTCATAATATGGAGTATATCTATAAAGATTGTAACAAGCAGCATCGCATATTGCCCAAGAGAGAAAACAATTTGTCCAAGCATCCATTTGTTTTGGAGTAAATTTTTCTTTTTCTGCAATAAGAGTTGCTAAAACCCTTGCCTCATAATAGCCACTTTCCCATAATTCTTCTGCAAGAGAGTTATCTTTTTTAAGATTTTTGGCAATTTTTCTAATCTCTGGTATTTTTATACCAAGACTTTTCTCATTGGTTATACCAAAATATATGTTCTTTTCAATGATTTGTTCATCCCCAATTTCTTTTAGGTGATTAACTATTTTTAATGCCTTATCCAAAATCTTTATTTTATTTCTTTGTTGTTACAATACGAAAAAATACAGGCAAGTGATCACTAACTCCTCCTTGATAACGCATACCTTTATAGGTACTAAAAGGAATTGTTATATTGTTTTTTGGGTTTTGTTCAATAAGATAGTTTGGCGTAAAGATGTGAGAGGAGGTTGTAAGGGTGTCTATTTTTTGCAAAACTTCATTTGAAACCAATACTTGGTCAAAATTTAGAACCTCTCCTAAGTAAGCATACGACCCTCTTTTGCCTTTGTCATTTCTCATCAAATTATTCAATAGTGGAACATAGTTTCCATACTTAGCAGTTTTGAATCCTTCAACCACACTCTTATCCCAAGGGTTGTCATTAAAGTCTCCCATAACTATAATATTTCTTTCACCACTATTATATATTTCTTTTGCCTTCTTATATACCAATTCAAATATGGATTTTCTCAATCCCTTATTCTTATTATTATTTCTGCGAGAAGGGGCGTGAATAATAAATATGTGAAGATTAATTTTGTCCAAAATGCCATTTACATATAGGACATCCCTTGTTGGTTCGTCAATAACCAAATTGCTATCCACCGAAATGCTTTGATGTTTTATTACTTTAAATCTATCTTCCCTATAAATCATTGCAACATCTATTCCTCTTATATCTTTGGAATCGTAGTGTATGTACTTATATTTTCCTTTTCTTAGAGGGGAATCGTAGCACAAGGCTTCCAAAACCTGATTGTTTTCAATCTCACACAAGCCTATAATTGCAGGAAGATTTCCCTTAGAGAGGTCTATGTATGTCTTTGCAATAAGATCTTTCTTCAAATTGAAGCGTTCCATTGTCCAATGACGAGGAGCCTCTGGCGTAAAGTTGTCATCATTTGTCAAAGGGTCGTTGGTAGGATAAAAAAAGTTTTCACAATTGTGGAAAACAATCGTTTCAACTTGTGATTTTAGTATTTGAGGTAGCATCATAAACAATAATATAATATAACACTTAGTTAGTGTAACACCACTCTTCATAGAAAATGAGAATTTATTTATTAAGGTAGTATTGTTTTCTTTTTTTTTCAACACTACCTTAATAATTAGAAATATTATTATGCTTTGTAAAAAGGCATTTTTACAACAATTGCTTTTAGAAGTTTATCTCTTACCTTAATATATATAGGAGTGTCCTTCTTACTATAAGCAGTTTTAACATGTGCTGTTCCTATTGCTTTGTTTAATGAAGGAGATTGTGTTCCTGAACAAACCTTACCTATAACATTTCCTTGTTCATCGCAAACTTCATAGCCTTGACGAGGAATCCCTTTATCTATTAGTTCAAACCCAACTAACTTTTTGGTGACGCCCTCTGCTTTTTGTTTTTCCAAACGCTCTCTATCTATAAAGTTATTGCCATCTTCAAACTTTGTAAGCCAATTAAGTCCTGCTTCAATTGAAGATGTTTCATCGTCAATTTCGTGTCCATATAAACAAAAGCCCATTTCCAAACGCAAAGTATCTCTACATCCTAAACCAGCAGGAAGAATACCAAATTCTTCTCCTGCTTTGAATATAGCATTCCAAATAGTTTCTGCATCCTTAGGAGAAAAATATATTTCACATCCTCCTGCCCCTGTATAGCCTGTTGTAGATAGTAGAACATTTTCTACACCTGCTAAATTTAAAAATTGAAATGTGTAATATTCCATATCTTCTATCTTAGTAGAAGTAAGTTTTTGCATAAGTTTTAGGGCATTTGGTCCTTGTATTGCAAGTTGTGCATAGTTGTCTGATTCATTTGTGAAATCCTTTCCTAATTCCAAGCCCATTTCAACAGCAATCTTACTCATCCAAGCCCAATCTTTTTCTATGTTAGCTGCGTTTGGAACCATAAAATACTCCTCTTCGTTTATGCGATATACTAACATATCATCAACAATCCCGCCTTTGCCATTTGGTAGTACTGTATATAGAACCTTACCATCAAAAAGGGAGTCAATATTGTTTGAAGTGCAATATTGAACAAAGTCATGTGCTTTTTTGCCTTTTGCTCTAAACTCTCCCATGTGTGAGACATCAAAAACTCCAACGTTATTTCTAACATTGTTATGCTCTATTACCAACCCTTGATACGATATTGGCATATTGTAACCTGCAAATTCTGCCATTTTAGCACCTAATTCTATGTGCTTATTTGTAAATGGTGTATTTTTCATCTTTATAAAATTTGTATTTTGTTTATTGTTTAAATAAATTATATTAATAATAATAGATTGCAAAAATATGCAAAATGAATTTGTTATTCAAATTTTTTTGCTTCTAAATTTTCTCCCTCCCAAACAAAATAGCCATTAGAAGTTATCCAATCGCTTAATACATATAGTTTGCTTTGATATGGAAGAGACCATACTTTTTCTAAATGTCTATGACCAAAAATAAAATAATCTACTTTATGATTTTTCAGATAAGATATGCAAAATTGATATTGTTGTTCTCCTTCTTGGTAGTCAAAATTTTCTTCTCTTAGATGAGATTGTCTTGATATTTTTGACCAATAAACTCCCAGTGCCATAGCCCAGCGAGGATGCAAAGCAGAAAAAAGAAAACGCAGAAATTTATTTCCAAATAGTCTTTGCATAAGACGATATTTCCAATCTTTCTTATTTAATCCGTCTCCGTGATGAATAAAGAAAATTTTTCCATCTATATCTATTGTTAAAGGAGCTTTATGAACAATAAGCCCAATTTCTTTTTGGAAATAGTTTTTCAACCATTGATCATGATTTCCGCAGAAAAAATGTATCTCAACCCCTCTATCAACCATCATTGCTAAGGTTCCTAAAAGCCTTACATAATATTTAGGAACTACATACTTATATTCGTACCAAAAATCAAATATATCTCCCAAAAGATATATTGCTTTGGCATCTTTTTCTGCAAAAAGGAGGAAATTAACCAACTTTTTCTCCCTTTCCAAAGAGGTTTTATGGTCGGGGAAGCCTAAATGAGTGTCCGAAATAAAGTAGTATTTATTTTTCCTCACCAATATTTAGATAGCTATTTATACTATTAGTTGTGTCTTCTATCTCTTTATACTTGTCAGCATTTAAAATGAAGTTTTTTAACTCTTCAACATTCTTATTATCCTTAAAGGTATTGTCCAAACTCTTATATACAGAGGTATATATTTGGTGATCGTCCTTAGGATTGAATAGTAAGTGTCCGTCAAATATTGTATATAATGCAACCAAACAAGATAAGCTACCTTGATTTTGGTCTAAAAAGGTTTTGATTATTCCTTTTTGTTGCATTTCAATTTCATTATATTGTTCTTCTATTTGAGCTGCTCTTTCCTTATATAAAGGAGAGGATAGGGTATTGCGTAAAGAAAGAGATAATCCTACTAATATTTTATTTGTAGGGTCTAATTCAGTTTTTAGTTTCTTTAATAAAACACTTTCCTTTGAGTTTTGAATTTCATAGGATGAAGACAAATTCTTATAAGAAGCGTTTAATATTATGTTTTCTCTTCTTTTAGGAATAAGTATTATCCTATCATCTGGATTGGAATATAGAATAAATATTAATCTATCCTTACTAAGTTTCTTTGTAAAAGAAAACCTACCATCCTTATCGCATCTTATGGTGTCTGTTGGTGTGAATTGCTTCATTGGAGCAAAATCTGCCAAATACAAAATTGCATCTTGACCATACTCTAACTTACCTGTCACCTTAAATTCATCTTTTCCCACTCCGCTACATGCTGAAATTATAGCAATAATTGCAAGAGTAATAATAGTTATTTTTTTCATTAATCTTATTTTTTTTAACGTTTATAATTCTTATTTCTTAAATAATGGTCTGCCAAAACTAAGGCAGCCATTGACTCAACGATTACAGGCATCCTTAAAATGGGACATCTATCATATCGTCCTTTGTTTTCTAACTCCACAATATTATTATTTGTGTCTATATATGGGAGTTTTCTATATATAGAACAAAGAGGATGAAATCCAACTTTAAAAAATATTTCTCCTCCATTTGATATTCCTCCAACAATACCCGAAGAATGATTGGTTTTTGTTGAATAATCCTCATTCCAATAATCAATAAATTGACTACCATAAGCCTCGCATCCCAAGAATCCTTCTCCCAATTCAAAGGCTTTTGCAAGCGGAATGCTCATTACTGCCTTTGCCAAATCGCAACTTAGTTTATCAAAAACAGGTTCTCCCAATCCAATAGGCACTCCACTTATTGTGCAACTAATAACTCCTCCTAATGAATCTCCTTCTTTATTTATTTTTTCAAAAGCCTCTTCTATCTTATCTCTTTCTTCATTAAAATCCCACCTTCCTATCTTTTCAATTTTGGAACTTATCCTAATTTGGGTCTCTTTATTCAAAAGAATCCTTGCAATGCTACCTCCAATAACTCTTGTTAAGGTTTCCCTTGCAGAAGCACGTCCTCCACCGCTTTTAGAATTTATTCCATACTTTGAATAAAAAACATAATCTGCATGGGAAGGGCGAAAGAATTTATTTAAATTGGGATAGTCATCCTTAATTACATTATTGTTTTTTACAATAAAACATATTGGAGACCCCAAAGTTAAACCCTCTTCAATGCCTGAAATAAATTCAACTTTATCTTCTTCCTTCCTTGCAGTAGTTATTCCTTCTGTTTTAGGCTTTCTTCTTTCTACTTGCTCAAAAATAAAATTTTCGTCTATAAATATATTTGAAGGGCAGCCATCAATAACACCTCCAATAAAAGGAGAGTGAGACTCGCCAAATGTTGTTAAACAAAAAGATTTCCCAATACTATTTCCGCTCATACTTTAAGCAACCTTCTTCAATTCAAATATAGTTTATATTCAAAAAAGTTTTGCAAAAATATAAATAATAATTGATATAATATAAATAATAATTGATATTAAGTGAGTTTTATTAAAAAAATATGATTTTAAATTTAAGTTATAATTTTTAATTTTTTTTTAAAATCATCTCAATCCTTTATTATACCTACTACTTCTTATGATTTTATAAATAAATATCACAAATTAGCATTTTTTTTAACATAGTTTATGCGTTTTTTAGCCAAATTTTAACATAATTTTATCAAAAAAAGCCAATATTTTAACATTTTTCAACCCTTTATTAAAAATATTCCCTAATTTTTAAGCAAAAATATACTAACTGCTTTTTTAGTTTTTCAAATTCTTAATTATCAATATGCTTTAACGAAATTTTAATATGATTTTTCTATGTTTTTATTATAAAAATCCAGATTCTAATTTAAGGGAAAAAATATGAAGATTTGCTAAAATAAATCGCTGTTTTAGTTGGCTAAAACGAAGAAATAATTTGCTAAAACGAAGAAATAATTCGTTATAATAAGTTGATAATGATATGATTGCAGTAAAGGTTATGTGGAAATATGCTTTGGGAGTATTTTCTCTGGTTTTGCCTTAGTAAGACTTTGGTCTTGCAAAGTTACAAAATTATTTTGAAAAAACAAAATGGAGAAAATGATTTTGGAGGAAAAGAATTTAACATTTGAAAGAAAAAATGTTAAATATTAAAATAAAATGATAAAAAATTAAATTATATTTTTCTTAACCTGTTCTCTTGTATGCAAATTGCTATATTATCTTATTGGTGATTTTTTTCTTTAAAAGGAGTATTTTTGTTTTTATTACTCCAAAACATTATTTAAGAATTGAAATATGCTTTTTAGTGTGTTATAGTACGATAAACGCTATAAATTTTCTTGAAAACAAAAAATATTAATATTTATTAAGATAATTTGAATAAAGTGTTTTGTGTTTTACAAAAAAATATATAATTTTGCATACCGAAATCCTACTATCAATACATATAAAGTGAAAATTAACTTAAAAATTTTTATATTACTAATAAGCCTATTGTGCTCCTTCTACGCATATACCCAACATGTCTCTGGGTTGAGTTACGATATGGATACTTTATATGACTATAGTTTTGCTCAAAGAATAAATTCGTCTTATCCAAAGATTATTGGCAGGGTCATTGATGGGCAAACATCCGAAGGATTGCTTTATGTCAATGTTGTTTTGCTTAATCCTAAGGATTCATCTATGATAAACGGAACTATAACAGATGGTGATGGAAACTTTGTTTTAGAAACTAAGACTAAGGGAGTAAATCTTCTACGTTTATCTTTTATAGGTTATAGGGATAGATACCTTAATGTAAATATGCAAAACAGCAATATAAATCTTGGAAATTTAAAGATGCAGCGTCACTCTTCAATGTTAAGGAGTGCGGAAATTGTTGCTGAGCGTAGTCAAGTTGAATATCAGTTGGACAGAAGGGTATTTAATGTGGATAAAAACATAGTTTCTTCTGGTGGAACTGCCTCTGACATATTGGAAGGCATACCTTCTGTTACAATAAACGATAATGGAGATGTTACCCTACGAGGAGGTAATAATGTAAGTGTTTTAATTGATGGTCGTCCAAGTGAGTTATATGGGGACAATATCGGCACTTTATTACAAATGATGCCTGCTTCAACAATAGAAGATATAGAAATTATCACTAATCCTTCTGCAAGATATACTCCAGATGGTATGAGTGGGATAATAAATATAAAATTAAAAAAGAGGACAAATAAAGGTTTTGATGGTAATTTCTCTATTGCAGCAGGGTCGGGTAGGCATGCAAATTCCGATTTTGGTAAGGTGCCTTTCCCAATAGGAAATACTGCTTTGGCATTAAACTATTCCACTGATAAATATTCTCTTTTTCTAAGTGCCAATGCAAAATATACAGATAATCTTTCATACGGATTAAACGATAAAAAGATAGTTTTTAAGGGGCAAAAGGCTAATGTGTTCCAACAAAGGTATGCTCGGGAGTTAAGATTGTTCGGTGAGGCAAAGGTTGGTGGGGAGTGGTATATTGATAAGTATAATACCCTTTCTGCATTCTACTCTGTAAGGGGAGGAGGCACTGCTTTTGATCAGGATAAGAAAGAAAGGCTTTATTCTTGGCAAAAGGGGGATGAGGGAAATAAGGATAATGCGAATAATTATATGGGATTAGAATACAGTACCTTTAATATGCTTTTCAATGCTGCTAATCTAAACTATGAAAAACTTTTTGATACAAAGGGACAACGTTTTTCCATAGATGCAAATTTTAACTATGCCTACTTTATTACAACAAATGAGCAAACAAAACAATTTGATGAATCATCTCCTGTAACATTCTTCTTACGCTCTCCTGTATATTCAACATATAATCGTTATAATCTTTCAATAGATTATACTCATCCTTTCAATAATTATTTAAAGATGGATGTGGGTTATAATAATAATCTTGCATTGAATTATTCCCGTAATGATTTTTTTGGTAGCAAAGTTGCAGAAAAAGATCCTAACATGTCATATCAGTTTTGGATAAATGAAAATATTAATTCCCTTTATTCAACTCTGGGATTCTATTTGGATAAAACATTTTCTGCCCTAATAGGACTAAGAGGTGAATATGTGATACGTGATGGTAGGAAGCTGCAAAATAATAAGGAGTCTTTGTTTCCGCAGAATCAAAACACGAAAAACTATTTTAGCTTTTATCCATCCTTGCATATATTCTATAATATCTCTGAATCGCAATCGGCACAAGTTTCATATTCAAAACGGATACAAAGACCTCGTTACACTGCAATGACGCCTACGGTTGATATAAACAATCCTTCAATTATCACTTTTGGTAATCCAGATATTCTACCTGAATATACCGATGCTTTTGAAATTAATTATAATAAAATATTTTCTACAACAACAATCTTTACATCCTTATATTATAAATACACAACCGATGCTATAACAAAATTTAATTTTGTTTGGAATGAAGAAAATGCAAGAAAGTATGGCTTTGTTTGGGTAGATGAAATAACACAAGGCAAGATTGGAGATGATTTTCGTATAGCTTCAACTTTCAAAAACCTTATAAGCAGTTCCAATTACGGCGTTGAGATAATAGTAGATCAAAAAATAACATCCTTTTGGAAGGCATACGTTTCGGCAAATGTTTATGGAAGTTATGCCGATGGAAGAAATTGGGGAGGGGATTTAATAAGAACAATAAACTTTGATGTGAAATTGAACACCACAATTGACCTTCCTCGCCATTGGTCTATACAACTATTGGGTCAATATGAGAGTAAGAGAAAAAATATTCAAGGATATCAGGATGCAAGATTTTGGGTTGATGGTGCAATAAGAAGGGATATATTAAATAAGAAAGGGAATATATCTTTACGTTTTAGCGATATTTTCAACACAAAGGAAAGATGCACCTATACATTTACTGAGAATTTTGAACAATATCAAATATATCACAGAACAACACAAAGTATTATTCTTTCCTTTAATTACAATTTTGGTGTAAAAACAGATCATAAAGCAAAGGAAGATAATCAACAAAATCCATTTTCTTTGGAAAATGATGATTAATTTCTTTATTAGAGTAAATACTATTTTTGAAAAAAAAGAGTATATTGTGGGAATAAAAAAAATAAACAAGAAAGTATAAGTAGAAAGGAAAGGGCTATAAAAAACAAAACGAGAGAAGATAAAAATCTCTCCCGCTTTGAATGTTTTCACAACGGAATAATCCTTATTATGAATTGATTCAGCTTTATGGCGGCAAAGATACAAAAAAGATAAATACTATTATATATTTTGTTATCCTTTATTAGCATCTTTTTATTAAAAAAAACATCAATAGGAAGTAATGAAAAAGATTTTAGGAATTAATTTAGAGGTCCCTGCAATTGGGTGGGCAGTGGTAAATGAAGCAGAAAATGAAAATGAAACCTCTAAGATTATTTCTTTGGGAGTAAGAGTTAATCCTCTAAATAGCGAAGAAATTGTTGCATTTGAAAAAGGAGGAGCACTAACAACAAATTCAAATAGGACAACACATAGACTTTTACGTAGGAATATTCAAAGAAGAAAGCTAAGAAAAGAAAACCTAATAAATATTCTTATTGAAAATGGATTCATAAATAAGGATACAATATTGCATGAAAAAGGAAAAAATTCCACTTATGAAACTTTAAATAAAAGATCTTTTGCTGTTAATGAAAAGATTTCCTTAGAAGATTTTGCCAGAGTATTATTAATGATAAATAAAAAGAGAGGTTATAAGAGTAATGGCAAACTAATAAAGGATGAACAGCTTTTTTCCGATTCACTACTTATAGCAAAGAAACTATACGAAGAAAAACTTACTCCTGCTCAATATTGTTTATCTTTGCTTGATAGTGGCAATAAAAACTTTCCTTCCTTCTATATTTCCGATCTAAAAAATGAATTCTCTCTTATATGGGAAAGACAAAAAACGTTCTATCCTCACATCCTTACAGAGCAATTAAGAAAATCACTTCAAGATAAAACAAGGGCAAACTTTTGGTTTTTGCTTCAAAGTGCCTTTAATGAGAGTGAGAAAATAGAAATAATTAAAAGAGATAAAAAAGGAGAGAAATTAGCAATTGAAAACCTTATTTGGAGGAAAGAGGCTTTGGAAAACAAGATGTCACCCTACCAAATAGCAATCATACTCCAAGATATAAATAATGCAATACTATCTTCAAGCAATTATCTTGGCAAAATATACGACAATAGTAAGGAGTTATTGCTAAATAACCTTACAATTGGGCAGTATTTAGTCCTTTCTTTAAAGGAAAATACTCTTCAAAGTCTAAAAGATAAGATGTTCTTTCGCCAAGATTACATAAATGAATTTAATATTTTATGGAATAAACAAGCAGAGTTTTATAAGGAAGAGGGAAATAATATTTTTAATGATGAGCTAAAAAAGCATATAAGAGATAATATAATATTCTATCAACGCCCATTAAAAAGTCAGAAACGACTAATTCACTTCTGTAAATTAGAAACAAAGAATCGTGTTTCTCCAAAATCATCCCCGCTTTATGAAGAGTTTAATATATGGAATACATTAAACTCTGTAAGGATATTTAATAAGAATGAAGAAAATGTAACTATTGAAAGCGGAAAACTTTCTTTGGAAGAAAAAAACAAACTATATGAAAGACTTAAAACAAATGAAAGTATAACAAAACAAGATGCCTTAAAAATATTAAATAAGGATAATAAAAAATTTGATCTTAGCTATAAGCTCCTACAAGGCGATAAAACAAACACCCTATTATTTAAGGCATACAATAAAATTATAGTTTCATCAGGGTATAAGCCAATAAACTTCTCCTCTTCCTATAAGGATATACTTTCTTATACTAAAAAAATATTTGAAAAATTAAATATAAATACTTCCTTTTTGGAATTTAACTATAAGGATTCCTTAGATAACTCTCCCTATTATAAGTTATGGCATTTAATCTACTCCTTTGAAGGAGATAATTCTTATAGTGGAAAGGATAATTTGATAAAAAAACTTCAAAAAAACTTTGGATTTAACTCCTCTTCTGCAAATATACTATCCAATATTAGCTTTGAAAAAACTTATGGCGATGTCTCTTCTAAGGCAATAAAGAATATATTGCCTTTTATGAAAGAGGGACACAATATAGAAGAGGTTTTCTTTTTGGCAGGATATAAAAAGAAAAAAGAAGAGGAGGAAGAAAAGAAATTAAAGGAAACCTTGCCTCTATTAGGTAAGAATGCACTGCGTAATCCTGTAATAGAAAAAATAATAAATCAATTAATACAATTAGTAACTTCCCTATTAGAAGAACAAAAAGAAATAGATCAAATAAGGATAACTTTTGCAAGAACTTTAAAACTGCCAACCTCTGCAAGGGAAGTTATGTTTAAAAAAATAAGAGCAAATAGAAAGATAAATGAACTTTTAAAAGAAAAGATAAGTAGGGAGTTTAATAAGAATTATGTCTCATATAATGATATTATTCGCTACAAATTATATTCTCAATTAAAAGATAATAACTACCATAGTCTATATTCAAACACATTTATTGAAAAAGAAAAATTATTTACAGATGCCTTTTCAATAGATCATATTATTCCTAAGAACATATTGTTTGATGAATCACTATCAAATAAAACAATAGAACTAACAAAGGTTAATAAACAAAAGGGAGAAAAGTATCCTTTGGTTTTCATAGAAGAAAAATATGGTGTAAAGGCAAAGACTGATTATATAGAAAGAGTGGAACGACTATTTAAGGATACTGATATAAAGTTGAGAAAACTCCTTTTTGATAATCAAGGCTTCCCTCATAGTTTCATAGAAAGGGATTTGAAAAACACACAATATGTTCCTAAGTTTTGCATAAATATGTTAAATACTATTTGTGAAGAAACTATTGCTTCCACTCATTTTATTACAGATTCCTTACGTAAGGATTGGGATGTAGAAGAACTAATCAAGGAAATAAATTGGGAAAAGTATGCTAATAGAGATTTAGTTGAAATAAATAAAAACAAAAAAGACTCAAAGAAGGAGATAAAAAATTGGAATCACTATGAGGATTATCGTCTCTATGCCCTAAATGCCTTAGTTGTTTCCTTTACTAATGAAGACATTATTGATTATCTTTCATATAAAAAAGGAAATGATGGTATTAATAATAAGGCATACAGAATAAGAAGTAAATACTTTACTCAAGAGAAGGTCAATATTCCTATGCCTAATTTTAAAGAAGAGGCAAAAAAGCACTTGGAAAAAATACTTGTCTCCATAAAAGCAAAGAATAAGGTTGCAACAAAAAGAAAAATTGTAATAAAAAAACAAGATGTTTTAAGTGAAAAAACCTTCCTTACTCCAAGAGGACAGCTTCATAATGAAACAGTATATGGTGCAAGTAAGAGAATTATGGTAAAAAAAGAGAGGGTAAATCTTTCCTTTAATGAAGAAAAGATTCTACTTGTTGCCAAAAAGAAGTATCGTGATGCTCTTTTAGAGCGTTTGCAGGAATTTAATTATGATAGTAAGAAGGCATTTAGTATAAAAAACTCATTGGAGAATAATCCTGTTTATTATATAGACAATAAAGGAGAAAGGAAAAAAGTGCCTCTAAGAGTTGATGTACATTATCCTTATTTAAGATATACTATAAGAAAAAAAGTTGATCCATTTTTAGCTATTGATAAGGTTGTAGATAATAAGATAAGAGCTATACTTCAAGATAGATTAAAGAAATATAATAATAATGCCATTGATGCTTTCTCTTCTTTGGAAGATAATCCAATTTGGCTAAATGAAGAAAAGAAAATCCCAATTAAGCGTGTTGCAATAAGAAATATAAATGCTGCTGCTGCACTAAGAAAAGAAGAAGATGAAAAGGGGAATATAAGATATAAGGACTATGTTCAGCCAGCAAACAATCACCATGTAGAGGTATTTATAAACAAGAAAGAGAAAACAAAAGGATATGTTGTTTCTTTCCTTGAATGTATCAATAGAGTTGCAAATAATAGGGATATTATAAATAAGGAATATGAAGTTGTGGGTTATAATTTCCTTTTCTCTATTAAACAAAATGAAACCTTCTTGATTTCTTCCCAAGATTTTAAGCCAAAAGAAATGACAAAACAATGGCTAATGGATAAAAGAAATTATAAAGAGATAAGTTCCCACATATATAGAGTGCAAAAAATAGCCTCAGACAATAGAATATATTTTCGTTCTTTGGCAGATACAACAGTAAAGGAGAATCTATCATTAAATGGCGTTACTTTTATGGTAAAACAAATAAGTTCCTTAAAAGATATTGTTAAAGTAAGGGTAAATAATTTAGGACAAATTGTACATATAGGAGAATAAGGATGTAAGGGATTCTTATGTTAGAATTAATATTTCTTTGTTTTGTTTATTTTTTAGGCAACTAATTTTTCTATATTTTCAGGCTCATTTCTTTTAGACCATAATATACATTCTGCATTCCTACTTCCTAACGCCTCAATAAATTGTTTATCCACTTCTTTCTCTGTATCATTGACAAACGCTAAGCCTTTAATTGTCTTATTACTTATTTGTTCTCTTACACTTTTTACATCATCCCACGAAAATAAAAAATTAGGTACGTTTGTCTTTGTTAGGGAATTGAATGATTTTATAACAATCTCCTTTGTCTTGCCTGCAATTTGAAAATCAAATGTAAATTCCAAGCCTGTTCTTCCTTTGGAAATGAATTGTGGAGTATAGATAATCTCTTTTTCATTAAGGAAGGATTGCACATCTTCTTTAAATACGGAAAATACTGATTGTTTATTAAGAATATACATATCGCTAATTTCAGAAATAGCCATTAGGAGATTATGTTTTTTTTGTGCAAATGTATTTTCATTAGCCTCTACTATCAATTCATCATTAGCACAACTTATCCCGTATGTTAGCAATATTTTATCAACAAATTCTTTTCTATTAGGTGACTTACTAATTATTACACCCTGCAAATCCAAATTCTTTATAGTGATTCCATCATCAGATAGTATAATTTTGTCTCCTTTCTTTTGAGCATAAATTTCAATATTATCATTAAATGCACCTAAATATGGAGTACTAATAGCTATCCAATCGTTTCCCGAATCAGCAATTATCGCAGTCCTATCCTTTAAGAACTTATAATAATCATCTATTAATTTATCAATCCAAGCATTCATAATATTACAGGATTTATTATAAAATTTGTTTTTAATGAAATCAAGCTATTGAAAGCTATAAAGGCATTAATTACATCAGAAAATGAAGATATGTTTTGTACAGGATAGTCTTTTGATAATGGCTTTGCCCATGATAGAGGTTTATATCCTTTCACATAATAATGCAAATGAGGTTCATTGTAAGCGAAAAACTTTCCTGCAAAAGGGCGAAAATCATTTGGCACATCATCATTAATGTTTTCTGGGTTTTGATGTTGCCCATTGAAATCTATTCTCAACAAACCTATCTTTGTATCATTATCCATAAGATGTAATGTCAATTTAAGATAATTTTTAGAACTTTGATCTACATTATATAAAAAAGTATATCTATTATTCAATGGTGATTTTAAAGTATAGCGCTTTTGAAAAGGCTCTTGTTTAATCATAGTGTAAGTGTCATTTAAAATGCCATTTTTATCCAAAAGTTTAGGTAAGGCTATTAAATAATTTATTTGCTGTTGTGTCATAGCATTAATTAGTTTAGAGGTAAATAAAAAATATAGCTTTCTTCAATTGGCAAAAGTACATTATTTTATTATATAAACAAATGTTTTGTTTATATAATTTATCATAGACTTTATTCAAATATTAATATTTGTTGAATTAATAAAGAATAAATTTATTGAGAATTTTCTTTATAAAAATTAAACTCAAATAGATCATTAGAAATTTTTACTTTTTATTGGTTATAGGAAAATGTATTTTCAAAAAAAATTAACATTTTTTGCTTCAAATGTTAAATGCCTAAACTCCCCAAAAAGGAAAACCCCATTTGCATATATCAAATCTTTTTTGTATCTTTGCCGAAAACAAAGTTTCTTTTAAGGCAAAAGCATAGAAATTTCCCCAATACTTATTTTTATTTTTGATAGCAAGATAATAGCTTAATTGTTAGCTTGTTTTTTTTAAATAAATCTTCGTTTTAGAAAATTATTTCTTCGTTTTAGCAAAATAAAACGCTGTTTTATTTAAATATTTCTTCGTTTTTTTCTGGAAAAATAAGGATTTTTATTTTTTAATTAAAATTTTGGAAAAACGAATTAAAATTTACTTGGATTGTATTGGAAGTTAGTGAATTAAAAATTTGCCAAAATTTTAACAAATTTTGGAGTAGAGAAAATTGAAAAAATGAATAAATGTTAAAAATTCGTCAAATTTTGTGTTTTTTATGAGGAAGAAATGTTAAAATTTGGGGGTTTTTGAAGGAAAAAATGTTAAAATATTTTGAAAAAATAATATTTTAAGTTTTTAATTTGTGGAATTGATTGTTAATTATTGCATTTACATAAAATATAAAACCAGATTTCCGTTAGGAGAAATAAAAGTCGGTTGCCGACTGGGTTAATGAATATATTTTTGTTTTTATAATATTTTTTTTACAATTTTTATTGGTATAAACAAAGCAAAAGAAATTTATTGTAACTTTGGCAAAAATTTTTACTAATTATTAAATTACATTATTTATGAAAAGACAATTATTATTTGTTATTGCTTTCTTGCTTTGTTTTAATTTAGTTTATTGCCAAGAAACTTCTAATAAAGGAAAGAAATCCTTTGCTTCAACTTTAAGTTCAAACAAATTGAAGTCAAGTACTAAAAACAAAAATAGAAATATAGTTGATTTAGGATATGGTTTTGCAGAAACAGAAAACAATTACGATAATCAAGCCTTCGTTAGTTTTTCTCGGCTTTGGGGAATTGGCGATTATCTACATATTGGTATAGGAACGAGTTTTAATTTCTTTATGAGTAAGACAAGTCCAACAAAGGATGATCAAATAGATTTCTTTACATTACCAATTTTTTTAGATGTTCGTTATAGTGTTATTCCTCTTTATAAAGCTGACTTTTCTCCTGTTTTTGCAATGAAAGCAGGTTATTCTCTATTTTCATCCTCTTTTATTTTTCAGCCTTCCATAATAGGAAGATATTTAGTAACAGAAAATCTTGCCTTGTCGCTAAGTGCAAGCTATTCTTATTTTAAACACATGAAGGCGGAATTTAATATGATGGGTGAAAGTGACTATAAGCCTAAGCAAAGCATAACTTTCGGTTTTGGTATTGAGTTTTAAATACTATTAAAACTAATTTCTCTTCCTATTATCCTTTATTTTTTTCTAAGTTTTCTTTATATAAAAGAGTAAAGAAAATTTATTGTAACTTTGGCAAAGTTTTTTTTAAAATTTTATTCTTATGGAAAATTATGTAGTCTCAGCAAGAAAGTATCGTCCTACGGATTTTAAGAGTGTTGTTGGACAAGAACACATCACAAAGACACTTCAAAATGCAATTAAAACAAATCAACTTGCTCAAGCCTTTTTGTTTTGTGGTCCCAGAGGAGTAGGCAAAACAACTTGTGCAAGAATACTTGCTAAGGCAATAAATTGTACTAACCTAACAAAGGATGTTGAACCATGTAATGAATGTGATAATTGCAAGAGTTTTAATGAAAGTTCAACCTTTAATATAATTGAATTAGATGCTGCATCTCATAATGGAGTTGAAGAAATACGCTCCCTAATTGAACAAGTTAGGATTCCACCACAAGGAGGAAAGTATAAGGTTTATATTATTGATGAAGTTCACATGCTTTCTTCCTCAGCCTTTAATGCCTTTTTAAAGACATTGGAAGAGCCTCCTTCATACGCAAAATTTATATTAGCAACAACAGAGAAACATAAGATACTTCCAACAATACTTTCTCGTTGTCAAATTTTCGATTTTCATAGAATAAATAATGATGATATAGCAAATCATTTGGAGTATATTGCCAAAAAGGAAGGTATTGTTGCAGAAAAAGAAGCTCTACACATTATTGCCCAAAAGTCAGATGGAGGATTAAGAGATGCCCTTTCAATGTTTGACCAATTGGTTGCCTTTACTAATGGAGATTTAACCTACGAAAAGGTGCTTGAAAACCTAAATATATTGGACAATGCCTACTATTTTAAATTTGTAGATGCCCTATTAAATTCCGATATTCCTACAACGTTGATGCTTTTTAATGAGGTACTATTAAAAGGCTTTGAAGGCTCACATTTTATTAATGGTCTTGCCCAACACATGCGCAATTTACTTGTTGCAAAGGATGCTCAAACCATATCACTAATGGAAACATCCCAAAGTGTTAAAGAAAAATTTCTATCACAAGCATCTTTATGTAGCGTTCCTTTTATATTAAATACTTTGGAATATGCCTCTGTTTGCTCTATGGATTATCGCACTACTTCCAATAAAAGACTTTGTGTTGAACTTGCACTTTTGAAGATGACAAGGATAATGAAAAAACTTCAACCAAAAACAGAGCCTCCCTCGCAAAGATAATAACAATACACAAATAAATAATCCAATAGATAGTTCTCCACAAAATATTGCAACAAAATCAATAATTAAAGAAGAAAAAAACGAAGAAAAAACAATAAAGAATGAAGAAACAATAAAAAATGAAGAAAAGGTAGTAAAGATTTCCCTACCAAAGAAAAGTGCAATATCAATAAATACAAATATTGATGCAACTTTGGAGGTAGAAAAGCAGAAAAGGGAGAGTGAAAGCATAAAGTTTGCACCTTTGGATTGGAATCTTTTTACTGAAAAATTAAATCTCTTTGCCCAAAATATAGGACAAGAGGATGCTAATTTACATTTTCTTCTAACTAATTGCGAGATTATAAACAATAATGATAATAGTGCAACCATTGTTCTAAAAAGCCCCTTACAGGAAAAGTGGTTTAAAAACTATCAATTAAAGATAGTGGAGTACATTAAAAATGAAACATCTTGTTCAAATTTTCGTTTCTTACATACATTAGAGCAAGAAAAAGTTAAGGAAAAGCTATATCGTCCCTTAGATAAATTCAATTTCTTAGCTCAAAAGAATCCTGAAATATTGGAATTAAGGAAAAAGTTTGAATTGGATATAGATTTTTAATAATAAAGAGAACAAAAAAACACAACAAATAAAAAACAAAATATGGGAGAGGCTTTAATCTTTTTAGGCTTATTAATATTCTTAGCACACCTATTCTCTATGATATTTTCTAAAAAGAGAATACCCGATGTATTACTACTAATCTTTATAGGTATAATAATAGGACCGCTTCTCGGTATTGTTCTTCCCTCTTTTATGGGACAAGCAGGGCAGGTTTTTACAACAATAGTTCTTATCTTCATACTCTTTGATGCTGGAACAGATATAAGTATTTCCGACATAAAAAACGCTTGGAAGCCCACAATAACACTATCATTATCCTCAGTTATTGCATCAATTGTATTGACAACCTTAATATGTATGGCTTTTCAAATAACTTTCATAAATAGTCTCATAATTGGCATTGTCCTTTCGGGAACATCTTCTGCTGTTGTAATACCTCTAACCCAACAACTCAACTTAGGAAAAGATACAAAAACAGCCCTCGTATTGGAAAGTGCAATAACCGATGTTATATGTTTTGTTCTTGCCTTAGCATTTATGCAATCGGCAATGGAAGAAAAGAATGTTGGGATAAGTTCCATTGCAGGTGGAGTTATATCTTCCTTTGTTATGGCAACCCTAATAGGTTTTGTTAGTGGTTTAATTTGGTCTTCACTTTTGCAAAAGGTAAGAACATTTAAGAACTCTATGTTTTTAACCCCTGCTTATGTTTTTGTAGTTTATGGAGTATCGGAATACCTTGGTTTTAGTGGTGCAATATCTGCATTATCTGTTGGTATAACAATATCAAATATAGATGTCTTTAAATTTAAGTTTATGGAAAAATTCCTAAAAAATAAACACCACACACAAACTGATAATGAAAAGGCATTTGTTAGCGAGATAGTCTTTGTTTTAAAAACTTTCTTTTTTGTATATATTGGTATATCCATCCCTTTCAATAATGGGAAAGCACTTATAATAGGTTTTCTAATTACAATCATCCTTTTAATTATGCGTATATTTATTGCTAAATTCTTTTCCCCTAAGTCGTCCAACGCCTTTGATAAAAGTATAATATCACTTATGATTCCAAAGGGATTGGCAGCAGCAGTCTTAGCATCAATACCAGAACAAATGGGCATAGAGGGAGGAAGTATGATAAAATATATTGTATATGCAGTAGTCTTTTTCTCAATACTTGTATGTTCAGTAATGATATATATTATAGAACAAAGCCCTAAATTCAATATACTCAAAAAATTCTTTAAGGATAATATCAATACGGAAAACAATGTTGAAGAAATATTAACTGAAAATTCCGAAATAAAAGAGCCATATCCTATTGAAAAGCAAGAGTAAAAGAGTTTTTTTAAGACTTAAATCTCATATTTTCAAAAAAAAATTAACATTTTTTACCCTAAAAATCACCAAATTTTAACATATTTTCATCAAAAAAAACACAAAATTTGACGAATTTTTAACATTTCACTCAATTTTTCAATTTTGCATTTCAAAATTTGTTAAAATTTTGTCATTTTTTGAATTTGTTAATTATCAATATGATATAATGAATTTTTAATTCATTTTTCTGTATTTTTAATTAAAGAAACAAAATCATTATTTTCCCAGAATAAAACGCTGTTTTAGTTTGCTAAAACGAAGAAATAATTTGCTAAAACGAAGATTTAATTTTCTAAAACGAAGATTTATTCAGATATAACAAACTAATAATTAAGAGATTGCTTTATAAATATAAATGAAAATGAAATTGGGAAATATTAATGCCTTATTGCCTTAAAAGCTCTTTGATTTTGGCAAAGATACAAAAAAGATTTGATATATGCAAATGGAGGTTTCCAATTTGGGAGGTTTGGACTTTTAACATTTGAAAGGAAAAATGTTAAAAATTTTTTGAAAATACATTTTTCTTTGCACTCGCTTTCCGACCGCCAAGCGGCATTTATTTTACCTGTCGGATTAAGAATATGTAATTAAAAAACCAGACTTCCGACCGCCAAGTGGCATTTATTTACCTATCGGATTGATAATTTATAAGAAGACTACCCGACTTCCGACCGCCAAGCGGCATTTATTTTACCTGTCGGATTGATAATTTATAAGAAGACTACCCGCTTTCCGACCGCCAAGCGGCATTTATTTACCTATCGGATTGATAATTTATAAGAAGACTACCCGACTTTCGCAAGGACGAATAAAGGTTGGTTGCCGACCGGTCTGACTTAGTATAGGAATTGTGCTGTAAGACGGGAGCGTTGTTCAAGTATTATATCTTTTTCTTTTGTCAATTTTTTAATAGACTCTTCATTATAGTGTCTAATTGTAAGTAGGGTTAAAGAGGTATTATACTTTACCCTATATTTTTCTTGTAAAACTTCCAAAAGATTGTCTATTACTTCCTTGTTTTTATTGTCAAAGCACACGGAATAGCTTAGAGCTGAGTTTTGCATAAGGTTTAGTTTAATTCCTTTTTCGGCAAATATGGCAAAAATATTAGATATATTTTCCTCAACAATAAAAGAAAAATCCTTAGGTGATATTGAGATAAGAGTTTGATTCGTTTTGAATATGTAACTTGGGATTAGGGGTTTCATTTTTAAGGAAGAATTTATTTCACTTCCCAAAGCAAGTGGGTTAATAAAACTCTTAACTTTTAGGGGTATGTTTTTATTTTCTAATGGCTTTATTGTCTTAGGATGAATTATTGAAGCCCCATAGTAGGACAATTCTATTGCTTCGCTATATGGTATTTGTTCAAATTTAACTGCATCTTTAAAGTATTTAGGATCGCAATTTAAGAATCCATCAACGTCTTTCCATATTGTCATATCAACACTATTGAGGCAGTAGGCAAAGATTGAAGCGGAAAAATCAGAGCCTTCACGACCAAGTGTCGTTGTTCTATTATCCAATGTCCCTCCAATAAATCCTTGACTTATTATTGTGTCGTATTCCAAAAAAAGAGGCTGAATTTCTTGTTCAATATTTCTTTGAGTTTCTTGCCAAAGAATATTTGCTTCTTGAAAATGTTCATCCGTTTTAATAATGTTATCGGCATAAAGGAGAAGGTGTTTTATTCCCAAATAGAGGAAGTATTCAGAGATAATGCAAGTGGATATTTTCTCTCCAAAGCTTACAATGCTTGAATAGAGCTGGCTATAATTTTCTTTTTTACTACAAAGAAGAATCTTTGTTATTTGTTCATAGAATTGAAAGACTATACTAATTATAATATCTTTGTTCTCCTTTGGGAAAAGCTCTTCAATAATTGAAGAATGATATTTTAGGGATTCTTCAATAAGTGGGTAGTTTATAATTGAATTATAGAAAAAATTATCAACAACATTTTCCAAAAGATTCGTTGTTTTCCCCATAGCAGAAAAGATAATTAGTCTTTTCTTATTGTTTTGTCCAATAATAGATACAACATTTTTTATTGCATTTGCACTATTTACCGATGCACCACCAAATTTTTCTACAAATAAATCCATTTTATCTTATTTTATATTACTCTTTGAGGCAAAAGTAATAAAAAAAATGTAACTTTGCTCCCTTATTTAATGTTTAATTTTACATCAATAAGTGAAATAATTTATGAGAAAAAGACAATTAGGGTTTAATCCTATAAGCATAAAAAGTGCCAATTTCTCAACTGTGTTGAGTATTTCTTTGGTCCTATTCCTTTTGGGCTTTATGTTATTGTTTATTTTTCACGCCTTAGAGGCATCAAAAACTCTTAGAGAAAATGTTTCCTTTACGGTATATTTAAATAGTGGTACATCAGTTGAAGATGCTCTTTTGTTAGAAAAGACTTTAAGTGAAAATAAAAATGTAAAAAACACTTCCTACATTTCTTCGGAGGAAGCCTCTAAGATGATGGATGAGATTATGGGCGAAAACCATTTGGATGTCCTAAATAATGTAAATCCATATTCTGCATCAATTCTTGTCAATCTAAAAGCTGAAAGTTTAAATAGTGAAAATATAAATAAGTTTATAAAAAGTGTAGAACAAAAAGACATTGTTGATAGTGTTGATTATCGTCAAGACTTGGTTAAAGATATAAATAATGTAATATATAATGTTTCTATATTTGTTCTTGCCTTTATTATATGCCTACTAATTATTGCAATAACACTAATAAATCACACAATAAGTTTGACAATATATGCAAAGCGTTTTCTAATTCGCTCCATGCATTTAGTGGGAGCAAAGAGGGGTTTCATTCTTCGCCCCTTTCTTTTAAAGGGAATATTGCTTGGATGTTTGGGAGGCTTTATTGCAGATATTCTACTTGCGGGTATAATATTTTGGATTGATAGTTCATTTAAGGGAGTAATTGTTTTTGAACAATACTATCAAATATACATATTATGTGGAGTATTTATTTTCCTTTTTGGAATAGTACTTTCCTTTATCTCAACCTTAATATCTATGTATAGGTATATGAATTTAAGTAATGATCAATTATATAAGTGATAATTTATTTAAAAAACAATTATCACACATTAAATAATAAAAATAGAAAAATAGGAAATATCTATGGCAAATAAAACAAATAATAAAAAAACTACTTCTTTGGGTGGTAATAATGCAAAAGATAAGCAACAATTAAATAAGAGTTTTGATTTTGCTTTTGAAAAGATAAACTATATATGGATGATTGTTGGTATTGTACTTCTTTTTTTAGGATACCTATTATTAATTGGAGGAGGAAGTAAGGATGCTTCACAATTCAGTTATGCTCTTTTTAATGCACAAAGACTAATTATTGCTCCTATATTAATGGTTTTAGGTATAGCAGTTGAAATATATGCAATCCTATTAAAGCCAAAAAAGAAAAAGGATATTGAACAATAGTTTTTATTTTCTTTTCTTTGAAAAAAGAAAATAGGATTGCGGCATTTTGGAGATTTAGAATTTATATTGATTAATTAGAATTTAAAGAAATTATTTATGGATATAATCCAAACAATAGTTATTGCCATAGTTGAAGGTTTAACAGAATTTTTGCCCGTTTCTTCAACTGGACACATGATAATAACACAGGGCTTATTGGGAGTTAAGAGTACAGAATTTGTTAAGCTATTTACAATTTGTATTCAGTTTGGTGCCATTCTCTCTGTTTTAGTTTTGTATTGGAAACGCTTTTTTCAAACAATTTCTTTCTATTATAAATTATTTGTTGCCTTTATTCCTGCTGCTATAATTGGTTTTTTGCTTGGAGATTTTATAGACTCTCTTTTGGAAAACGTTTGGGTGGTTGCAATAATGTTGGTTTTGGGTGGAGTTTTTATGTTATTTTGTGATAAATTGTTTAATAAGCCAGAGCAAGACCAAAATATAACCTATAAGAAAGCATTAAAGATAGGGTTGTTTCAATGTATTGCAATGATACCGGGAGTATCTCGTTCAATGGCAACAATAGTTGGAGGTATGTCTCAAAAACTAACTCGTAAAACAGCAGCAGAATTTTCTTTCTTTTTAGCAGTCCCAACAATGCTTGCAGCATCGGGATATAAATTATTAAAAACCCTTACCTCTGATACAGGAGTTGAATTATTGAAAAATAATCTAAATGAACTAATAATAGGTAATGTTGTTGCCTTTGTTGTAGCCCTACTTGCCATAAAATTCTTTATAAACTTCCTTACAAAATATGGATTTAAGGCTTTTGGATATTATAGGATAGTTGCAGGAGTTGCAATTATTCTATTGATGCTTTTTGGTTTTGATATGAGTATTTAGTTTTTTGTTTATTTAATATGGTAGATATAGAAAACGGATGCGTTTTGCTTGTTGATAAACCCTACACTTGGACTTCTTTTCAATGTGTAAAGAAAATAAAGTTTGTCCTTTCCAAACACTATAATAAAAAAATAAAGATAGGACATGCGGGAACCTTAGACCCTTTGGCAACAGGCTTACTCTTGGTTTGCGTTGGCAAATACACAAAACGCATAGAAGAATTTCAAGACTTGGATAAGCAATATAGCGGAACATTTTTCTTAGGTAAGACAACAAAGAGCTATGATTTGGAACAGCCCATAGATGCTACTTTTCCGATAAATCATATTAAGGAAGAAGATATATATAATGTAGCAAAGGATTTTTTAGGCAATAAAGAACAAATCCCACCCATATATTCTGCAAAATGGATAGACGGAAAAAGGGCATATACTTTGGCAAGAGAAAATAGTGAAGAAATTAAATTAAAGCCAAAGCAAATTACTATTAAGGAATTTGAAATAACATCTATAAATTTCCCGCAGGTATCTTTTCGTATAGTTTGTTCAAAGGGAACATATATTCGTTCCATTGCCCGAGATTTTGGTTTGGCATTAAATACAGGAGCATATCTTTCTTCTCTTTCAAGAGATAGGATAGGGGATTTTAAGATAGAGGATGCCATAAAAATAGATAATATATATAGTATTTTAGAATAGAAAAAGGAACTTTGTTTAGTCTTTTGTCGTATTAAATTTTGAAAAAAATGAAGAAAAGACTTGACAAAACTTCATTATGATATTATCTTTGCACGTTTTGTGTTTTTATGTGTTAATTAATAAATAAAAAATATATAATGAAACTTTCGCAGTTTAGATACAATTTACCTAAGGAATTGATTGCAGATAAACCAACTCCACAAAGAGATGGCTCAAGATTAATGGTTGTAAATAGGAAAGAAAAGACCATAGAGGATAAACTTTTCAGTGATATAATAGATTATTTTGATGAGGGGGATACATTTGTATTTAATGACACTAAGGTTTTCCCTGCTCGCCTAACAGGAACAAAGGAAAAAACTAATGCAAAGATAGAAGTCTTCCTACTAAGAGAAATAAATCCCGATACAAGACTATGGGATATATTGGTTGATCCAGCACGTAAGATAAGAATAGGAAATAAACTATACTTCGGAGTAAATGATGAATTAGTTGCAGAAGTAATTGACAACACAACATCAAGAGGTAGAACATTGCGTTTTCTTTTTGATGGCTCTCATGAAGAATTTCACCGAGTATTAAATGCCTTAGGAAAGACACCTCTGCCTGATGATTTATTAAAAATAAGAGATATTCTTCCCGATGATAAAGATAGGTATCAAACAATATATGCTAAGAATGAAGGAGCTGTTGTTGCTCCAACAGCAGGCTTTCATTTCTCAAAGCAACTCTTAAAACGATTGGAGATAAAAGGGTGTGAGTTTGCCTACATCACTCTTCACAGCGGCTTAGGTAATTTTAGACCAATAGAGGTTGAGGATTTGAGTAAGCACAAGATGGATTCAGAAGAGATGCACATAACTCAAGAGAATGCAGATATAATTAATGCAGCAACAGAAAGAAAAAATAGGGTTTGCTGTGTTGGAACTACGACAATAAAAGCAATAGAAACTTCAACTAACATACTAAAAAAAGTTGTTCCTTTTGACGGATGGTCAAACAAATTTATGTATCCGCCATACGATTTTAAGGTTCCCACTTGCATGATTACAAATTTCCATCCTCCTCTTTCTTCAATGCTAATAACAACAGCTGCATTTGGAGGATACGATCTAATAATGAAAGCATACAAAATGGCAATTGAAAGAAAATATAGATTCTTAACCTACGGCGATGCAATGCTTATCATATAAGGAAAAAAGATATGTAATAATAGTTGCAGCAGGTAGGGGAGTAAGATTAAAGAGTGATATTCCCAAACAATTCCTTCCCATAAACGGGAAGCCAATTCTTATGCACACTATTGAGAAAATTGTAAGTGCAATAGAAGATATAAAACCCATAGTTGTCATTTCCAAAGAATATATCCCCTATTGGGAGCATCTAATAAAAGAATATAATTTTACAATTGCTCATAATGTGGTTCAAGGAGGCAAAGAAAGATTTTTTTCTGTACAAAATGCCTTAGAAACTATTGAAGATTATGATGCAATTGTTGGATTACACGATGGGGTAAGACCTTTTGTTAGCAGAAAAGTAATAGAGGATTGTTTTTCTATTGCAGAGGAAAAAGGCAATTGCATACCTTATATAACCCCAAAGGAGACAACAAGACTTAGAACAAAAAAAGGGGAAACCAAAACCATAAATAGGGATGATGTTTTTCTTATTCAAACTCCCCAATGTTTTGATGTGAAAATGATAAAAGAGGCATACAAACAAGAATATCAAGAAAACTTTACTGACGATGCTTCTGTTGTGGAAAAGATGGGAGAGGAAATATTCCTAACAAAAGGAAATATAGAAAATATAAAAATAACTAATCCAATAGATATCCTCTATTCAGAAATTTTAATCAATGAATTTAAAGATTGAAAACATAAAAGCTCTTTTTAATAAGACCTTTTCGGTTGTCCCATTAGAGATAACGCCAATTTCAGCACACGGATCTCAAAGGCAATACTATCGTTTAGAAAATAAAAAAGAAAATATTGTATGTATAGGTGCATATAATGAGGATAGAAAAGAAAATATTGCATTTTTGGATTATGCAAACCAACTAATAAATAAGGGAATTTCTGTTCCAAAAATATTTTCCTCCGATTTGGATAATAACATATATCTTTTGGAAGACTTAGGAGAAGAAACCCTATTTGATGTTTTGCAAAAAAATAACAATAATTCCTTTTTACCAAAACAAGTAAGGGATATATATTATAAGGTAATTGAAGAATTAATAAAAATACAGGTTATAGCATCAAAAGGATTTGACTATACAAATGCCTATCCTCGCAAGGCTTTTGATAGGCAATCCATAGCTTGGGACTTGAATTACTTTAAATATTATTTTATTAAACTATCCAATATTCCATATAATGAACAGCTATTAGAAGATGATTTTACAAGACTAACAAATTATCTCCTATTAGAACCGAGAGATTATTTCCTATATAGAGATTTTCAATCAAGGAATATAATGATAGTGGATAATAAACCCTTCTTTATAGACTTTCAAGGTGGAAGACAAGGAGCATTACAATATGATTTGGCTTCCCTATTATTTGATGCCAAAGCCAATTTATCAAATTCTTTCCGTCAGGAATTATTGAATTATTATATAGAAACTCTTGAAAAATATATTTCTTTCAACAAAAAAGACTTTATAAATCATTTTTATGCCTACGTATATATAAGAATAATGCAGGCTATGGGTTCGTATGGATATAGGGGATACTTTCAAGGAAAGTCTCATTTTCTAAAAAGCATTCCTTATGCCTTAAATAACATAAAATGGTTGGAAGAAAATGTGGAATTGGATATAGATATAACTTATTTAAAATCCTTGTTTTCGTCCATGATAAAAGAGAATAAATTCTCAGAGATTGAAAAAGAGAAACTAAAAGTAAGAATAAGTAGTTTTTCTTTCAAAAGAGGATACCCTTATGATGCAACAGGGAATGGAGGAGGCTTTGTTTTTGATTGTAGAGCAATAGAAAATCCGGGAAGATATCCTCAATATGCCCATCTAACAGGAAAAGACAAAGAAGTCATTGCCTTTTTAGATAATGAGAAAGAGGCAAAAACCTTCTTTGAAAACGCATATAATTTGGTGTTATTAAACATAGAGGCATACTTAAAAAGGGATTTTTCTTCCCTAATGGTGTGTTTTGGCTGTACAGGAGGCAGACATCGTTCAGTTTATTTTGCAGAAAAATTATCAAGGGCTTTAATTCAAAGAACTGATATAGAGGTTATTTTAATACATCAAGAAGAAAAATAAACAAAATATTCAATTCAATATAATTGAACATTGAATTAATTATTATAAATTTGCACTTGATTAAATAAATTTTCAACTTAAAAAACAGAAAAAAACATTTTATACAAACAATAAAAAGATACGATATATGAAAGTAAGAAACATTATTTCAATACTGCTTATAATAGCAATAATAGGTTTAGCATACGTTGTTTATTCTTCTATAATGCGTCCTGTGAAATTTGATAGGGAATACAATAAACGCTCAGCAGAGGTTATAAATAAGTTGAAAGATTTAAGATCACTTCAAGAAACATATAAGAGTACTTATGGAAAGTTTTGTGGAAACATAGATTCACTAATTCTTTTTGCAGAAGTAGGAAAAGTAAATACAGTAAAGAAATTCGGAACAATTCCAGATTCACTTACAGAATCACAAGCTTTGAAGGCAGGAATAATAAAAAGAGATACAGTTGCTGTAAATCCTTTGGAAAAACTTTTAGAAGAAAAGAAGTTTATAACTAATCCTAAAAACATTTCCGAATTAAAATATATCCCATTTTCAAATAACGAACCTTTTAATTTAAAGGCAACAATAGTAACAAAGAGTGGAGTTGAGGTTCCAACCTTTGAAATTACCGCAGACATATTTTCATACACAAAAGGTATGGATGAACAAGACGTGGTTAATAGAAAAGCAGACTTAGAAGACAAAAATCGTTATCCGGGTTGGAAGGTAGGAGACATTGATCAACCTATTACAGACGGAAACTGGGAATAATAAATAATAATCCTTAATCCTTAAAATCTTTTATTCTATGGAGAATTTTTCATTAGTAAAGTTTGTCAAACAATCTTGTACAATTGAGCAAGAAAGGACAGATTTAACCATTTGTATAACAAAGGATGGTTTTCTTTTCTCCTTAATAGAAGGATATGATTTAAGGGCATTGGGAGAATTTAAAGCCTCTCTCTTAGGTGGAATAACCTCTGTTATGTCTTCAATTAGGGATTGCTTAAATTCAATAGATATAAGACTATTCAATTTTGCAAACATAAGAATAGTTTCTCTTGCAGATAAGGATGTATTTGTTCCTTACAAACTATATGAACCAACAAAAATGAAGGACTATCTTAGAAGTGTTGCCCATATAAGCGGGAATGAAACAATATTAGATAGCGTTTCTTCAAGATTAAACGCCGTATCAGTCTTTTCAATTCCAATGCAGCAGCATTCAGGCATAAAAATACTAATGCCAAAGGCAAAATTTCTTTCCCAACATCAAATAATGGCAGAATATTGTTTTGATATAGCCCAACTATCCCAAAATACAGCAATACTATATAAGAGAGAAAAAAAATGCGATTTGGTAATATTCAAAAATACTGAATTTGTGTTCTCCAATACCTTTGAATTTTCCACTCAAAGTGATATGATATACCAAATACTCTTTGTTTTTGATAAGTTGCAAATTGATTCAGAAGAAATAATTTTCCTAATAACTGGTCAAGACTTTACTATGGAAGAAAAACACGACTTAAAAAAATACATAAAAAACGTATCCTATACCAATACTAAGGAAAGTATAAACATATCTAATGAGTTTGATGGAATAAATATTCAAAATTATTTTCTCTCTTTGGTAAAATAATATAATGAGAATTATATCTGGATACTTAAAGGGAAGAAGGCTTAATGTCCCTAATAATTTACCTATTCGCCCAACAACAGATCTTGCAAAGGAAAGTCTTTTCAATATTCTTAGAAATGAAATTACATTTGAAGATGTAACAACCTTAGATCTTTTTGCAGGAACAGGCTCAATAAGTTTTGAATTTATTTCTCGTGGAGTAAAACAAGCAACAACGGTTGATATAAATCCAAAATGTATAGACTTCATAAAAAAGACATCACAACAACTTAATATAAACAATCTCTTTGCCCTTAAAAACGATGTATTTGTTTTTTTTGGTCGCTCTCAACTTTCCTTTGACTTAGTCTTTTGTGACCCGCCCTACGATTTGAAACAAATTGATAAAATTCCCGACTTAGTTCTAAAAAGTTTTGTTAAACCAAATGGTTTATTCATATTAGAACATTCAAAAGAGCACTCTTTTAAGGAGCATCCTTGTTTTAAGGAACAAAGAAATTATGGAAAGGTCAATTTTACCTTTTTTTCTAATACTACAAAAGAGTAATTTTTAGCCTTTTTTCTTTAAAAAAAAACGTCTTTGCAAAGATATGAAAATAATAATGTTAGAAATGCAAAAATAAATCTTCGTTTTAGCAAATTATTTCTTCGTTTTAATAAATTATTTCTTCGTTTTAGCAGATTATTTCTTCGTTTTATTTTTCTATTCTTCGTTTTTGTTTGAATAATTCTTGTAATACCACAATTTATACTAATTTTGCAAAGGTTTTTTCCTTATATTTTTTAGGAGAAATGAATATATATTTGTTAAAATAATAGAAATACTTATAAAAATATGAAACTAATACAAATTTCTTCAATAACGAAGAAAATTGCTTTGGCGGCTTTTGGGCTTTTTTTATTGCTTTTCCTTCCTGTGCATCTGGGAATAAATCTTTGTATTTTAAGAGATGATGGAGGATTATGGTATAGGGCGGCGAGCCATTTTATGGGAACAAACTATATTGTAAAGGTTTTTGAAATTGTTCTAATGGCTTGTGTGGCATTTCATATAATTATAGCCATAATTATAACAATAGAAAACTTTTTTGCTCGTCCTGTAAGATATAAGGTAAGGATTAAGAGTAAGACCTCTTTGGGATCACGTTATATGATTTGGACAGGGGGTATAATTGCTTGCTTTTTGGTTTTACATTTCATTAATTTCTACTTTGTAAAGCATGGTTTAATTGAAGGAAAATACACTGCAAGCATAGAAAAGGTTGATGCGTTTTTTCAAGAAAATGCCATAAAGATGCAAAATGGGGAATTGTCTGATGAAAAGAAAAATGCCCTTATTGCACAATATCAAAATATATCAGAGGTTTCTTCTGATAAGATGGATAAAGAAAGGAAGAATCTCATTAATCTAACAAAGCAAGAGGTGAAGAAATATTGTGGAGAAGATTTTACTGAATATGAACCCGATTTCTACACAATGAGTATTGAGTTATTTAAGAATAAGACCTATTCAATCATATACCTATTAGTTTTTATTGCTTTGGGCTTACATCTTTCTCATGCAATAAAGTCCTTAGCTCAAACCTTAGGACTATCACATAAAACTTATAATCCATTTATTGTTTTTGTGGCTAATTTCTATGCAATAGTAATACCAATTGGATTTGCAATAATTCCGCTTGCAATAATGTTTTAATAGTCCTTTTTATCTAATAATAAAGACTAATATTTAATAATAAAGAAAATAATAAGAAAAAAATATGAATATACTTGATTCTAAGATTCCCGAAGGACAACTTGAAGAAAAATGGACTAAGTATAAAGCATCTCAAAAGTTGGTAAATCCTGCCAATAAGAGGAAGTTGGATATTATTGTTGTTGGAACTGGTTTAGCAGGTGCTTCTGCGGCAGCTTCATTAGGAGCATTGGGGTTTAAGGTAAAGGTGTTTTGTATATCCGATTCCCCACGAAGAGCACATTCAATTGCTGCACAAGGAGGAATAAATGCTGCAAAGAACTATCAAAATGACGGAGATAGTGTTGGAAGATTATTCTATGATACAATAAAAGGAGGGGATTATCGTGCCAGAGAGGCTAATGTTTATCGTTTAGCTGAGGTTTCAAACAATATAATTGACCAATGCGTTGCACAAGGTGTGCCTTTTGCAAGGGATTATGCAGGAATGTTGGACAATCGTTCCTTTGGAGGAACACAAGTTAGCAGAACCTTCTATGCAAAGGGGCAGACAGGACAACAACTCCTATTAGGAGCTTATTCTGCATTATCAAAGCAAATAAAGGATGGTAATGTAGAGTTGTTTGAAAGAAGAGAGATGATGGACCTTGTTATAGTTAATCAAAGAGCAAGGGGAATAATAACTCGTAATCTAACAAATGGAGAGCTTGAGTCTTGGAGTGCAAATGCTGTAATTTTAGCCACAGGGGGCTATGGTAATGTTTATTTTCTTTCAACCAATGCAATGAACTCCAATGGTGCAGCAGCAGTTAAGTGCTATCATAAAGGAGCTTTATTTGCTAATCCTTGCTATGTTCAAATTCATCCAACCTGTATTCCTGTTCACGGAAACTATCAATCCAAACTTACTTTGATGAGTGAATCTTTAAGAAATGACGGAAGAATATGGGTTCCTAAGGATAGGGAAGTAGCACAAAAGATAAGAGAAGGAGTTTTAAAAGCAAAGGATGTAAAAGAAGAAGATAGAGACTATTATTTGGAAAGACGTTATCCTGCATTTGGGAATTTAGTTCCAAGAGATATTGCATCTCGTGCTGCAAAGGAACGTTGTGATGCTGGTTTTGGTGTTGGTAAGACGGGCTTTGCAGTATTTCTTGACTTTAAAGAAGCAATTCAAAGGTTGGGAAAGCATAAGGTAGAGGAGCGTTATGGAAACTTATTCCAGATGTATGAGAAAATTGTTGATGAAAATCCTTATGAAACCCCTATGATGATATACCCCGCTGTACATTATACAATGGGAGGATTGTGGGTAGATTATGAATTACAAACAACAATTAAGGGATTGTTTGCTTTGGGTGAGGCAAATTTTTCAGACCATGGAGCAAATCGTTTAGGGGCATCAGCACTTATGCAAGGCTTGGCAGATGGTTATTTTGTCATTCCTTATACAATTCAAAACTATCTTTCAGATCAAATTTACGATGATGCCAAAGTATCAAATCAAAGTATAGAATTTAAAGAAGCTATTGAAGGTGTAAGAGAAAAAATAGAGAAATTAATGTCTATAAATGGAAGTCAAAGTGTGGATACCTTGCAAAGAAAACTTGGAAATATTATGTGGGAGTATGTTGGAATGGGAAGAAACAAGGAAGGTTTGCAAAAGGCTATTGTTATGCTTAAAGACTTGAAGGAGGAGTTTTGGAAAGATGTTCGCATAACAGATAATTCCATAACGATGAATCAAGAGTTGGAAAAAGCAATTCGTTTAGCCGATCACATAGAACTTGCACAAATTATAGCCTTAGATGCTTTGCAAAGAGAGGAAAGTTGTGGAGGACATTTTAGAGAGGAACATACAACTAATGATGGAGAAGCTAAAAGAGATGATGAAAATTATATGTATGTTGCCGCTTGGCAATATAATGGAGATAATATTGAGCCGATAATGCACAAAGAAAACTTGGATTATCAGTTTATAAAGGTTCAACAAAGAAATTATAAGTAAAGATGAAGTTCAAATTAAATATATGGCGTCAAAAGGATGCTAAGTCAAAGGGATATTTTCAAAGATATGATATAGACAATATATCACCTGATTGTTCTTTTTTAGAGATGTTGGATATATTAAATGAGTCTTTGGTTGATAAATTTGAGCATCCTGTTTGTTTTGACAACGATTGTAGAGAAGGAATTTGTGGAATGTGTGGTCTATATATTAATGGTCAGGCTCACGGACCAGATAGTGGAGTTACAACATGTCAATTGCACATGAGACGATTCACCGATGGACAAACAATAACAATAGAACCATGGAGGGCAAAGCCATTTCCTATAATTAAAGACTTGGTTGTAGATCGCTCTGCCTTTGATAAAATAATACAAGAAGGAGGATATATATCAGTAACAACAGGAGGTGTTGTAGATGGAAACAGCATTCCTATTTCAAAAGAGAAAGCTGACAAGGCTATGGATGCGGCTTCATGTATTGGATGTGGAGCTTGTGTTGCTGCATGTAAGAATGCCTCTGCTATGTTATTTGTTTCTGCAAAGGTATCTCAGTTTTCACTATTGCCACAAGGGAAGATAGAAGCAAAAACAAGGGTTCAGAAGATGGTTTCTAAGATGAACGAGTTGGGTTTTGGAGGATGTACAAACACTTATGCTTGTCAGGCGGAATGTCCAAAAAGTATAAGTAGGGAAAATATTGCAAGACTAAATAGGGAATTTATAATTGCAAAGACTACATCAGAAGAATTATTCTAAAAAAACAATATTTTTAAATATATAAATAAAGATAAAAAATAAGAATTAATAAATAACAAAGTATTATTACTATGGAAAAAAATGAAAATGAAAAAATAGAGGTTATTGAAAAGCATAACCAAGAAAAAGGAATCCTACTTCTATATGTAAATGATGTTAGAGCAGGGGAGATGACCTTTGTTTTTGCCAAAGAAGATAAGATTATTGTTGATCACACAGGAATAAATGAAGAATTTGAAGGTAGAGGCTATGGAAAAATTCTTGTAGAAAAGATTGTTCTTTTTGCAAGAGAAAACCATATAAAGATAATTCCACTTTGTCCTTATGCAAAAAGGGTGATAAATTCCACAGAGGAGTATCACGATATACTAAATTAAAAAGTAGGAAATTAAAAAAGGAAATATAAAAAAAAGTAAATTAAAAGTATTTATAAAAAAAATTAAGATGAGAAACATTACAAAGAAATACACAAATGGAGAAGTCACAATAGTGTGGCAGCCTAATATGTGTTGTCATTCTGGTTTGTGTGCACAAACTCTTCCAAAGGTATTTCGCCCAATGGAAAAACCATGGATTGTTCCTGAAAATGGTACAACAGAACAAATAGTTGATACTATTAAATTATGCCCTTCGGGAGCATTATCCTACAAAATGAATGATCAAGAGTAGAAAATAATTAATCAAAAATTGATGATTAAGCAAAGGATAGAACAACTCAGTGAAGAATATTTTGAGCAAATTGTTCAATATCGCAGATATTTGCATCAAAATCCAGAACTTTCAACAAAAGAAGAAAACACTGCTCAATTTATATGCGAGAAATTGGACGAGATGTCTTTGAAATATAAGAAAAATGTTGGAGGTTACGGAATCTATGGCTTTGTTGAGGGAGTTTGTCCTGAGAAAAAATGTGTTGCACTAAGAGCAGATATGGATGCTCTTCCAATAAATGAGGAGACGAATTTAGAATTTAAATCAAAAAAAAGTGGAGTTATGCACGCCTGTGGTCACGATGTGCATATTGCATCTTTGCTTGGAGCAATAAAAATATTAAATACTCTAAAAAATTCTTTTCAAGGAAGAGTTATGTTTATATTCCAGCCCTCAGAGGAGTTCTATCCGGGAGGGGCATTAAAGATGTTAAACGATGGAATATTCAATGAAGTAATTCCACAAAACATATTTGCCTTCCATACAACACCAGAAATGGATATAGGCTTTGTTGGAATTAAAGAAGGTAAGGCTATGGCTTCAACAGACGAAATTTACATTGACGTTATTGGTAAAGGAGGACATGGAGCAACACCTAATTTGAATATAGATCCAGTTCTTGTTGCTTCCCATATTGTAGTGGGACTTCAAAGTATTGTTTCAAGAAATGCTATTCCAACCATGCCTACAACCGTTTCAATATGTAGGTTTTTAGCAGAGGGAAGAACAAACATAACTCCCAATAAAGTGCATTTAGAAGGAATAGTTCGTACCTTTGATGAGGCTTGGAGAAAAGAAATTCATAAATTAATAGAAAGAATTTCAACAAATATTGCATCGTCCTTTGGTGCAAAAGCAGAGGTTTTCATTGATTCAGGCTATCCATACCTATATAACGATCCTCAATTAAGCAAAGAAGTTTTTGCAATTTGTCAAGATTATCTTGGGAAAGATAAGGTTATTGCCTTAGATGAAAGAATGACTGCTGAGGATTTTGCATATTTTGCTCAAAAAGCTCCAAGCTGTTATTTTAGAGTTGGAACAAAAAAGAAGGGAGAAGAAATTACAAACCTTCATACTTCAACATTTGATGTTGATGAACAATGTCTGAAATACGCAATGGGATTATCTTCTTTTATTGCAATAGAAACTCTCAATAAATAGTTATTATGAAGGAAGTAATTATAAAGGATAAGACATTTATTGAATATATAACTCCCCAAGAGCTATCCATAATTATAGAAGAGCTTTCTATAAGAATAAATAATGACTATAAGGATAAAGAACCTGTTTTTCTTGTAGTATTAAATGGAGCTTTTATATTTGCTTCCGACCTTTTAAGAAATATAAATTTTCTTCCTAATATTAGTTTTATAAAACTTTCTTCCTATCAAGCAACATCTTCAACAGGAAAGGTTAAGGAATTAATTGGACTAAATGAAATAATAAAGGATAAAGATATTATCATAATAGAAGATATTGTAGAAACAGGAAAGACTATGGAAGAACTTTTAAATATTTTAAAAGAAAAACAACCCTCTTCTATTGAAATATGTTCTTTGTTTTTAAAACCTAAGATATTCAACAAAGACTTTGAAGTAAAATATGTAGGAAAACAAATAGATAATAGTTTTATTGTTGGATACGGATTTGATTATTCCTCTTTGGGAAGAAACCTTAAAGGAGTTTATAAGCTAAAATAGTTAATATATAAAGAGAAAAAAATAATAAAAATAAAGTAATAATCCCTAAAAAAATATCACAATTATGTTAAACATTGTATTATTTGGAGCACCGGGTGCAGGTAAAGGAACCCAATCAAAGATGCTTGTTGAGAAATATAATCTCACCTATATATCAACAGGAGATGTATTGAGGAAAGAAATAGAGGCAAAAAGCGATATTGGACTTTTGGTTGAGGATATAATGAATAAGGGAGGATTGGTTGATGATGAAATAATAATACAAATAATTGAAAGAACAATAGAAAATTCTACAACAGGCGGAATACTATTTGATGGATTTCCTCGCACAGTTGTTCAAGCATACATATTAGAAGGCTTACTTCATAAGATGAATCGCCGTCCTTTATGCGTTCTATCTTTGGAAGCACCAAGACAAATGCTTGTTGAAAGAATGATTAATAGGGCAAAAATTGAAAAAAGGAAGGATGATAAACGCAGTGTTATTTTAAATCGTTTTAAAGAGTACGACAATAAAACAATACCTGTTGCAGAGTTTTATAAAGAAAAAGGAATATTTTGCTCTATTGACGGAACAGGTGATGTAAATGATGTCTTTTCTCGATTGGAAGCTGTCATTGATAAGATGATTGAAAGTGCATATAGAAACATTTTGCTCTTTGGTCCTCCGGGTTCAGGAAGAGGAACACAGGCTAAGGATTTAGCAAAAAAGTATGGCTTAATATACATCTCAACAGGGGCAATGATAAGAGAGGAGATAGAAAAACAAAGTGAGGTTGGTTTGCAATGCCAACCATACATTGAAAAAGGAGATACTGTCCCCGATCTAATTGCAATAAAACTTATAGAACAGAAAATAAAAAAACATCCTAATGCAAGAGGTTATCTCTTTAAGGGTTATCCTTCCACTTATGTACAAGCATATATTATGGATGGAATATTAGAAAAGATGCACACAAGTGTTACCTGTATGATAGAGATGAAATCAAATCCTTTGCAATGTTTCAAAAGATTAAATCAAAGAAGCAAAACAGAAAGAAGAAGAGTCTATGATATGGACCCAGATATTATTGTTCATCGTCTTGAAATATATGAACAAAGTGCCTCAAAGGTTAGAGCATACTATCAAAATAAAAACAAATATTATAGCATTAATTCAGATGCACCAGTGGATGTTGTCTTTGAAAGCCTTTGTAATATAGTTGATGAGGCATTAAAGAAGGCATAAAAATATAAAATCAAAATAAGAGGAATGCAATCAAATTTTGTAGATTACGTAAAGATAAATTGTCGCAGTGGAAAAGGAGGAGCAGGCTCAGCACATCTTCTAAGAACAAGAGGAAATGCAAAAGGCGGTCCCGATGGAGGTGATGGCGGAAGAGGAGGACATATAATATTGAGAGGTAATAAACAATTTTGGACACTATTGCATCTAAAATATACCAAACACCTTATAGCAGAAAACGGAGAAGGCGGAGGAAAGAATCGTTTGCACGGAAGAAATGGTAAGGACATTATTGTGGATGTACCACTTGGAACAATATGTAAAGATGAAGAAACTGGGAGGATTGATTGCGAAATTATAGAAGATGGACAACAAGAGATAATTTCAAAAGGTGGTAGAGGAGGATTGGGAAACGACCATTTTAAAAGTGCAACCTTTCAGACTCCTCGTTTTGCTCAAAGTGGGGAAGAGGGAGAGGAGAAATGGAAGATAATTGAATTGAAAATCCTCGCTGATGTTGGCTTAGTAGGCTTTCCAAATGCTGGGAAAAGTACTCTTTTAAGCGTTATTTCTGCTGCTAAACCCCAAATTGCAGACTATCCTTTTACAACCTTAGTTCCTAATTTAGGTATGGTATCTTATAGGGATAATAAATCCTTTATTATGGCTGATATTCCCGGTATTATTGAAGGAGCATCGCAAGGAAAAGGTTTAGGATTACGCTTTTTGAAACATATAGAAAGAAATTCCCTTCTCTTATTTATGATTCCTTGTGATACAAAAGACATAAAACAAGAGTATGAAATCCTATTAAAAGAATTGGAAACATACAACTATGAACTTATGGTTAAAGATAGGATATTAGCTATAACAAAATGTGATATGTTGGATGAAGAAATGATGGAACAATTAAAAGGTTCTTTACCAAAGAATATAAAAACAATATTTATATCATCTTTAACTTCAATGGGAATTATTCAATTGAAGGATTTAATCTGGAATAAATTAAATGGATTGGATAATCAATAAAGACATAGATATTTTCTATTTTATTAATTCAGGATATAGAAGTCAATTCTTGGATTATTTCTTTTCTTTTTTAAGTCATAATCTTTCTTTTATTATTGCCCTAACGGCTTGCTTTTTGTTTTTAACTATAAAAGAATATAAAAAGCATTTTTGGCTTTTACTTTTGCTTATTGGACTTTCTTTTTTGCTGGCAGATAGAATATCTGTTCTTTGTTTTAAGGAAGTTTTTCAAAGACTTAGACCCTCTCATGCTTTGGAGGATGTAAATTTAGTTAAGATGACACTCTTTTCTTTGGTTTATGATTATAAGGGAGGCTTATATGGTTTTGTTTCTTCACATAGTGCCAATTGTTTTTCCTTAGCAACTATATTTTCTTACTATGGTAGGAAATACAAACCAATGCCCTACATATTATATGTTTGGGCAATACTTGTAGGATATTCAAGAATATATTGCGGAGTACATTATCCCTTAGATGTTCTCTGCGGAGCATTACTTGGAATAGTTATAGGAATAATAATTATCCTTTTAACAAGAAAATTAATTAATTACTTCCTTTCGTTGAAGACAAAATCATAAAACATAATCAATAATTAGGCATTTATTTTACAATATTTTCTTTCTATACTTATAGTATGAGTATTTGTGAAAAAATAAAGAAAATATTGAAAACAGCAAATAATATTTATTTAGTATAAAAAAACGAGCCTCATTTTTTATGAGGCTCGTTGAAAGTATTTTTATTATTCTTATTCTTATTCTTATTCTTAGAATAAAAACGTAAGTCCTAATGATAATTCATTGCTTAAAATAAAATTATTATTTATATCATTTTTATAAATACTTAATTCATTTGGCAAAGAAACGCTTTTTAATTTTCCTGCAATACTACCTGCTTTTATATTTACAAAAAGTTTTTCTACTATATGATAATATAGAGCAATTCCAACATTTGCCGAACCTCCAATTCTTGTTTTTAAATCATAAGTTTTTCCTCCAATTGATAAAGAAGGATTAAGATGAGAGAATAAAAAACCTCCTCCTACATATAATGAAAAAAGTAGCCTATCATTTATATTTGTATATGTTTCAAAGTTTATTTTTATGTTAGCTAAACTATTTGTTTCTTTTATGCCATTACTATATATCATATTCCCACCATAGCCATCAAAACCTAAACTTAAAGCAACTCTTTCCCATTTTACAGCAAAATTTATAGAACCATAAGAAGTAACATGCTCTTGTGGAGTAAAGATAGAAAAGCCACAATAATTGTAAAAAGCTGCATTACCTAAAAAATTAACGTCAAACTTAAACTGAGCCTTTCCTTTTTCCTCTTGCGAAAACGCTATTGTTGCAATAAATAAAGCAACAACAAATAATAAAAATGATGTCTTTTTCATAATATAAAATGTTTTAATTTTTAATATCAAGATATTCTTTTATAAATCAAATTTCTAATCCTATTTTCTCTTTTTTGATAATCTCTTTTTTACATATTCAATAGCAGGAAGAACATCATTTGCATCAAATACTTCTACAATAGTGTCAATATTATTTTCTTTATCCATAAATATTGCAGAGGTTTTATCCAAAATCTTATTTGTAAAAATATTTCTTGTATCATCAAAAGTGTTTTTATTTTTCTTTTCTGCGGCAAAAGGTTTTATATCAAAAACACTTCCACTACCACAATTTATAATATAAACATCATCTTTATTGATTAACTCTTTTAATGTAAAATCAACAAAGTGTTCAATGCAACTATGACAACCACGATCTGTTAATACTATAATGCAATTATCTTTATTGGGAATGAAATTAGCAAAATTCTTTTCTAAGTATTCTGCTATTTTTTCATTAGTTCCTCTTTTATCTTCCTGTTTATCTTCTACAATTTCTATTTCTATTGTTTTATTTTCTTCTTTCTTATTACAAGAAAAAAGAAAACTAATCATCAATAGTAAATAAATTATATTTTTCAACACCTCTTTCATAATTATCTCCATAAGGGTTATTGTGATTTATCCAAAGTCCTTCTTTATTAACTTTTAAGTTTCCTGCTCTATAATTTCTTACTTTACCTCCAATGGTTTCTCCTCTTAAATCAAAATCTTCATCATAAACTTGTATTATAAAATTCAATTTTTCTATATCTTTTCCAGAAGGAACAAGTGTAAAATAATATAGCTTTCTATACCTATCCCAAGCAATTGAAAGTATTTTTCCTGATATGCTACGTGTTTTAAAAAAATCAGGAACACGATCTTTATCATGTTTAAAAACAGTATCCATTCCTATTTTACCATATTTTGATTTTATATAGAAATCCTTTACTATTGTGTCTTTTTTCGTATCATAAACATATACTCTTCCATTATGAGGAATAGGGACAAATACCTTATCATGTTGAATAAAGTAGTATGGGTATTCAGGAATAAAATCCCCCTTTTTATAGTTTTCTTTATAAACATTTTTCAAATGCTGAGTAACATTTAAAGAATCCAAATCAAAAGATGCAATACAACCAGAATTTAAAATTAAACTATCTATATAAGGCACATAACCTTGTGAATAATCACCTTTATAATAATACTTGTCACGATTTCTTGCAACTTTGTATCCAACATAGAATTTTCCATTAGAATAGCTTTGATTTACTCCATAAAAAGGCACTAATAAGAAAACATCAGAATATTTATCAAACCATTCTTTGTGAAATACCTCTCTAATAATTTCTCCTTTAAAATTTAATACATAAGCCTTACAAAAAGAAGGTGCTTTTATTAAAGCTATTATTGAATCATGAGCAAAAGGTACAAGGACTAATGCATTAAATAAATAAGGAATTTTAGGATTAATATTTATTGTTTGAATATGATTAAAGTCTTCATCAAATAAATCCATTCTATTTTCTGATTCAACATTTACATAAGTAAATACTGTCTTTTTTAATACATTATCATAATAAGTTCCTTTACCCCCTTGATACCCCAATTTTATAATTTTTTCTTTGTTGGTTTTTGTAATAGTTATTTCTTTCTTTGTGCAACTGCTAAGAAACAGAATAATGATAATAAGTGATAAATAATAATATAATTGTTTCATAATATTATATTTTAAAAAAAGCTTGCCTTGCTTTTGCAAAGCAAGCCCTTTTAAAAATTATTTGTTTTAAATTTTTACATCAGCTCCTGATACTAATCTTATAGGATAATATATTACATTATCTTCATCATTAATATCAGTAAAAGAAACAAGGAAACTGTTTCCTGCTGGCTTTATACAATGGATAATTAATTCATCATTTAAAACTTGTTCTAAAAGTTCTGAACCGAATATGTCATCTAAAAGATCAAAATTATCATATATAAAAGGATTAGTAGGGGTTGGATCACTATTATCCTCATTAAAGCAATCTTCATAAAGATTTGTAATGGAACTTATAACAGCCTCATTATAGCCAATAATAGTTATACCCCAACAATTTTTATGGGTGGAAACCTCACAATCTGGATTATAGTCGGGCTCTGCCAATATTCTATCTACAGTTTCTTTTGACATATAACCATCTATTCTTGTAAATACAGAATCTTTTTTAGGTTCATCATCTTTATAATTTATTAAAGGATTGCTATTATTAACTAAATTTTCTGTTGTTGCATCATCTTCACAGGATATAAAACCTACAAATATTATAGAAAATAATGCTATTATAAATATATTTTTCATTTTTTATTCTTTTTAAGTTTATAATTTTTTTAACTACATTTTTTCATTTTGTTTTGAGTATAGTTAAATGATTTATCCTTATTATTAGGACACATATACTTTTATAAATATATGTGCCCAAAGACACTTAGGTCGGTTTTGCATAAAAAGAATACACCTTTTAGATGTAAAAATTGTTTTAATATAAATTCTTTGTTTGATAAAATACATTTTAATGTATAGGAGAGTTTGTAGTGTTGTATGTATGTATGTATGTATGTATGTATGTATGTATGTATGTATGTGGCAAAAGGGTATTAGTCCTTTTGAAAAGGGAGTAAAGTTTATGAAGAAGAATACGAATGAATTTCATATTTTTTACTTTTTTATTGTGGACAAAATTATAAAAAATATTAAATAAAAACCAAATTTTTTAACAAGATTTTAATCAAATTAGAAATTTAATTTAAAAAATCAGAAATAAATCTTAATTATTTTTGTCAAAAGTTGAGTTTTTTGTATTAATAAATTAGTGAAATTAAAACGCTGTTTTAATTTGCTAAAACGAAGAAATAATTTACTAAAACGAAGAAATAATTTTCTGAAACGCTGTTTTATTTTTATTGAATTATAAATGTATAAATGTAGAACCAGACTTCCGTAGGACAATTAAATGCCGCTTGGCGGTCGGTTGCCGACAAAAAAAAGAGATTACAAAAAGTA
>JAISIA010000074.1 GCA_031262295.1 Bacteroidales bacterium
CCGAAACTCCCCAAATTGGAAAACGCCATTTGCATTTGTCAAAATAATTTTATATCTTTGCCGAAACAAAGTTTCCTTTAAGGGCAATAAAGTCTTAATTCTCCCAATACTTATTTTTAATTTTAATATCAAGATAATAGCTTAATTATTAGCTTATTATCTTTAAATAAATCTTCGTTTTAGAAAATTATTTCTTCGTTTTAGCAAAATAAAACAGCGTTTTATTTAAATATTTCTTCGTTTTTTTCTGGAAAAATAAGGATTTTGTTTTAAAAATTAATTTTTTGGAAAATTATATTAAAATTTGCTTGGATTATATTGATAATTAATGAATTAAAAAATTGAAATTCCGTTAGGAAAAATAAAGGTCGGCTGCCGACAAAAATTGAGTAAAATGTTAAAAATTCTTGAATTTTTGTGTTTTTTTGAGGTCATAAATGTTAAAATTTGGGGGTTTTGAGGGAAAATTTTGTTAATTTTTTTTGAAAAAAATAACATTTAAGCCTTTAATTTGTGGAAGAAGATTGTTAATTATTATATTTTTAGGCAACCGAACCCGCAACGGGCATTTATTAGTCCTACGGAAGTCGGGTTATTGTTTTATAAATCATCAATACGATAGGTGAGTAAAAGCTGCTTGGCAGTCACTTGGTATAAGGAAGGCAGTATTTTTCTAATGATATATTTGGGTTTATTATCTTTTATTGTAATTTTGCACCAAAGAAAACAAAGATGGAAGAAAATAATATAAACTATCACAAAATACCAATTCAAATAAGGTTTAGCGATATGGACGCCTTAGGACATGTTAATAATAGTTTCTATGCCCAATACTATGATGTGGGTAGAATAAATTATTTTGAAGATGTGTTGGGTGGAAAATTAAATTGGTCGGATGTAACATTGGTTATAGTACATATAGAGATTGATTTCATTCATCCAATATGTCAGGGTGACGAAGTCTATGTTCAATCCTCTTTCTTAAAATTTGGAGAAAAGAGTATGAAGATGTACCAGAGGATAGTTGATAAAAAAACAAATGAAATAAAGTCTAAATGCACCACAATCCTATCAGGCTTTAACAGAAAGAATAATTCTTCAGAAATTATTCCAGAAGAATTAAAGGAAAAGTTTATTTCCTATCAAGAAAAATAGCTTATTATTTTAGGTATTTAAGACTTTCTTTAATAAAATCCTTATCTACATCCAATAGTTTAGCAATATTTATAGCCTCATTAGGAGCATTGTCTTCTATATCTTCAATTAATGAGTAGTCAATTCTTTTTTGTATTTCTTCTAAGTTGAGTTTTTCTTCTTCTATTTGTTTATATACAAATCCCTTTACTCTTAATCTATGACACAAAACCTCAATTTGATTATAGTGAGTTGTTATAACAGAAAACGATTTTCTATTTTTCATCGTTGATAAAAAACCATTGACCATAGCAACTCCTTCTTTTGGATTTGTTGTACGAGCAAGCTCATCAACTAATATAAGATATTTCTTATCGGTATTAGTTTTTTTAATAATATCATTAAGGATTATTATCTCTGAGGCAAAGGAAGAAAGTCCCTTATCTTCGTTTTGATTATCCCCTATTGAATATAGAACTTGTTCAACAAGGGTTATTGAAGAGGTTTTTGCAGAAACAAAAAAGCCAAATTGAGCACAAAGTTGAGCCAAAAACAAAGATTTTAATACAATTGTCTTTCCTGCCATATTAGCTCCTCTTATTAAAGAAGGCATAAATGAAAGTTCTATATCAATCCTTTGAGAGGATTCTCCTTTTTCTTTTAACCTTTCTTCCAAAGGATAGTAGAATAAAGAGGAATATTCTATTTTATTCTCCTTATTTATTTGCGGAAGATTAAACTCTTTTTCCAAAGAAAAGACTGCAAGAGCAAAGAATTTATCTATTCTTGCCAAGGCATTCAAAGTAGAATTTAAGTAACCAATATTTTCATATAGCTCTTTAGATAATTTTTCTCGCACCTTATCTTCAATTAAAAGACAAGCGGAATATACCTTTGATGCCTCATCTTTTTCATCATCCTTGTTTAAGGTTTGTAATATCTTTCTTTTTTCTTCAAGTTCTTTTGAATATGCATCATATATATAGAACTGATTTAATCTTAAATGCTCAGGATCTAATATATCTATTATTGAATCTAAAGAAGGAATATTGAAATTCACATCTTCTAATATATTACTTTGAGAAGAATTGTCAAATAATAATGCCTTAATTTTTGAAGCACAAAGACAAAACTCCTTAATTAAAAATAGGGAAACATCATCCAAAGTGTTTTTGTTTTCAATTTCTCTTATCGTTCCTGAGACATCCTTTAATTGAGAAAGCAAATTGGAGATAGACTTATACTTATTTTCTTTTTGAGTTTTTTGAATATAGTTTTGACATTTTTCAATTAGCTTATAGCTTTCTATCAATAGGGTTTCATCACAACTAAAAGGAGTATTTAATAGTAGTTTTCTACCAATATCAGAGCGAATATCTATTGAAGAATATATTAAATTTAAACCTTTATTTGTTTTTATAGCATCCTTTAAAAGCATATATTTTTATTATTTTTTTATAAAAAGCATTAGTTGTTTTTCCAAGTATTTTTAGCAAAATTATATAAAAATATCTTGAAAGACTTTTTTTAATAATATTTTTTCTATCTTTGCAAGCCAAAAATATATGAAAAGTTTATTCTTTTTGAATAAAATTTTAATAAAATATAAGTAAAATAAAATTATAAATCCCGTTTGCAAACTTTGGGCAAACGGCTAAAATTAAAGATAACAATGAAAAAAAACATTCACCCTGCAAATTATCGTCTTTGTGCTTTCAAAGATATGTCTAATGAAGAAATATTTATCACTCGTTCTTGTGCAAATACAAAGGATGAAATAGAGATTGAAGGTGTAAAATACCCTCTTATAAAGATGGAAATCTCTTCTTCTTCTCACCCTTTCTTCACAGGTAAGGTTAAATTAGTGGATACTGCTGGTAGAGTTGATAAGTTTATGAATAAATATAAGAATAGAAAAACAACTAATAAATAGTTTATACTTTTAAAATTTTAAAGTATTTTGTTATAAAAAAGACTTAATCCTTTTGGATTAAGTCTTTTTTTATTTTAATACTTATTTTGCAATAAATAAAACGAAGATTTAGATTCTTTTTACGCTTTCTATACCATCTATTTTCTTTATATTGCTTATAAGTTTTTCTAATTGCTTTGTGTCGTATATATAAACCATAATTGTGCCATTAAATAATCCTTCACTACTTTCCATAGCAAGCCCCCTTATATTAATGTTCCATATCTCGGAAATAACACCTGTGAGTTCTTGTAATAGTCCTTTGCGATCCAATCCTTGAACACTTATCCCCGCTAAGAAGGTTAGCTTTTCGTTTTCCCTCCATTTAGCCTTAACTATCCTATTTCCATATATTGACATCTCATCAATTGCCTTTGAACAATTCGTTCTATGAACAATTATTGAGTTATTCTCAATCAGACCAACAATATCGTCACCCGGAACAGGATTACAACAGGAAGCAGTTACATATTTTATATTATCAAGATCTCCTTTTATCAATACATTTTCAGGATTGTTGGCAATTTGTTGATGAATTTCTTCTTTTAGGGTATTGTTTTTGTTTTTGCTTTTATCGTTTTTTAGATTAAAAGGTATTTTTAAAAACATCCAAGAGTAGTTTTTTCCTCTTTTTTTCTTGTTAAAACATAATCTAATATTTTCTTCTCCAATTTCCTTTTGAGATATTTTATAGAAAAAATCAATCTTATTTGAAATCATTTCAGCCTTCATCAACCTATCAACGTTAGTATCGTTGCTCTCTATTGAGAGTTTCTTAAACAAATCCCTTAATTTATTTTCTCCATCTTCATAGAATGTTTTCTTATATTTTCTAACGCAGGTCTTAATTGTTTGTACTGCTATTAGGGTTTTAACAAAGGATAGATATTCTTCTTTTGGATAGGCATTATTTGAGCTAATAATCTCCACTTGATCGTAGGGTGAGAGTTTGTAATCAATGGGTACGAGCTTATAATTTATCTTTGCACCAATACATTTTATGCCTAAATCGGTATGAACAGTGAAGGCAAAGTCCAAAACGCTTGATCCCTTAGGAAGAATTATTTCTTTGCCCTTAGGGGTGTAGGTTTTTATTTCATCGGTAAAAAGATTTAGCTTAAAATCATTTATAAAATCAACTGCATTATCGCCTCTATTGTCCAACAATTCCCTAATTCTGGTTAGCCAAATATCAAGATTTGCATCCACCTTACCTTCTTCAACCTCCTTATATTTATAATGTGCCGCAAGACCTGTTTCTGCAATATCATCCATTCTTTTACTGCGAATTTGAACCTCTACATTCCTTCCATTAGGTGCTACAAAGGTATCATGCAATGCTTCATATCCATTAGCCTTTGGCGTTTCTAACCAATCTCTTTTACGATCTTTTGCTGTCTTAGGATATTCTGTCTTAATTATATTATAGACATCTTCACACGCCTGTATTTCTTTTTCTCTTGGAACATCCAATACTATTCTTATTGCAAAAATATCATAGATCTGTTTAAAGGAAACACCTTTCTTTTTCATCTTTCCCAATATGGATGTTATGGTTTTTATCCTTTCTGAGCAGGTGAATTTATAGCCTTCTAAGGTTAATTTTTCTTTAATTGGCTCTGTGAATTTATCAACAAACTCTTGCCTTTCTTTTTCTGTATTTTTTAATTCCTTTAATATTTTATTGTAGTCTTTCGTGTCAAAATATTTTGTACATAAGTCTTCCAATTCGCTCTTAATTTTGTATAATCCCAAGCGATGAGATAAGGGAACGTATATGGTTTGTGTTTCAGATGCAATCTTATATCGTTTTGTATCAGGCATAGAATCCAGAGTTCGCATATTGTGAAGCCTATCACAGAGTTTTAAAAGGATGACTCTTATGTCGTCACCCATTGATATTATAAGTTTTTTGAAGTTTTCTGCTTGAAGAGATTTTGTTTTATCATCAAAAATATCATCAATCTTTGTTAGTCCATCTATGATATTTGCAACCTTATCGCCGAAAATGTTTTTTATATCTTCTAATGTGTATTCTGTATCTTCAACAACATCATGCAAAAGGGCACAAACAATTGAGGTTGCACCTAATTCCAAATCCTCAACAGCGATACGTGATACTTCAAGTGGGTGATATATGTATGGCTCGCCAGTTTTTCTTCTTACTCCCTTATGTGCATTGTTGGCAACAACAAAAGCCTTCCTTACCTCAGTTTTTTCCTGACGTGTTGCCTTGTTTTTTATCAACTTTAAGAGGTATTTATAACGAGAAAGTATTTCTTTTTTCTCTAATTCTTCATCTACTATATACATAATTATCTACTTTCTTTGCCTTTTTCTATATTTCTATACTAATAATCCTATTTTTTTCTTTTCTACTTCCTCTTTTTAGAAAAATATGTCTTTAATATCTCCGAACATTCCTTCTCCATAATGCCACCAACAACAATTGTCTTGGGATGATATGGATTAATTCCATAAGAGGATGCTCCTTTTTTTTCATCCTTTGCTCCAAATACAACCCTACCTATTTGTGTCCAATAACAAGCTCCTGCACACATAAGACAGGGTTCTAATGTTACGTACAAAGTACAATCATTTAGATATTTTCCTCCTAATGCCAAAGCTGCACTTGTGAAGGCTTGCATCTCTGCATGTGCTGTAAAATCATTTAATTTTGAAGATAAATTATATGCCTTTCCAACAATTTTATCCTTGCAAACAATAATACATCCAACAGGGACCTCATCTTCACTAAATGCTATTTTCGCTTGCTTTAATGCCTCATTCATATAATAGGCATCATCTCTAATTAAAACATTTTCCATAAAAAAACTATGCAACAAAATTACAAAAACATATTGGATTTATATTTTTTATGGAAAATTCTCTTAAAGAATAAAAACATTTTTTCATTAAAAAGGTAATTGCTCTTTTGGTATTATTAGTTAAAAAAAATTAATTTTGCTTTCTAATTTTATACTTTGTTTATGTTCGTAGTAGGAAAATGTATAGTAAGTGAAGATATTAAAGATATTAAATTTTGTTGTGACATACCAAAATGTAAAGGTTCTTGTTGCATAGAGGGAGATTGTGGAGCACCATTAAAGAAACAAGAAATTAAAACAATAGAAGAAATTCTACCAATTATTAAGCCATATATAAAAAAAGAAAGTTGGGATATTATAGAACAAAGAGGTTTCTTTGAAAAATTTCCTTCGCAAGATATTGCAACAAGTATAATTAATGGTAAAGATTGCGTTTTTCTTTTCTATGATGAGAAAAAAATTGCAAAATGTGCAATAGAAAAAGCTTTTGAAGAAGGAAAAATACCTTTTAAAAAGCCAATTTCTTGTCATCTATACCCATTAAGGGTTCAAGATTATGGCGAATTTCTTGCCATAAATTATCATAAGTGGAGTGTATGTAAGGATGCACTTGTAAAAGGTAAGAAAGAGGATAAGGCATTATACAAAATATTGGAAGAACCTCTTAAAAGAGCCTTTGGAAAAAAGTGGTATGAGGAATTAGTTTTGCAAATTGAAAGCAAATAAGTTGGTAGGTTGAATCTCTTTTTATACTTTTGCACACTGAATTAAGTTTTTTAGAAAATAAAATATTATGATACGTAACAAACCTTTTGAAGGAAAAGTATTGGCTATACTATCCGGTGGTGGGGATACTCCTGCTATAAATTCAAGTATTGAATCAGTAAGAAATAGGGCATCAATTTTAGGCTTTAAAGTCTATGGGATACGCCAAGGTTGGAAAGGATTATTGGGAGATGGCGATGTTGTCAATCTAACAAATCAACCATATAATGGTTATTATGGAGGAACTGCTATACGTTCTTCAAGAACCAATCCTTTCCCAACAAAGAATAATCCTGAGGATAGGACAGGACAGATTATGCAAAACCTAAAAAGGTATAAGATAGACATACTTGTAACTATTGGAGGTGACGATACAAATGGTGCAGCTAAACGTCTATTTGAACAAGAAGGCGTTCCCGTTATAGGTTTTCCAAAAACCATAGATAATGATTTAAGGACTCAGAGTATTCATTCCTATCAAGGAAAGGATATAGAGGCTGTTATATGCCCGGGTTATGCCTCAGCTGCAAACGGAATTGCAAACTTCACATCAATAATTAAAACAAATATAGAAAGCCATTCAAGGATAATGGTGATGGAAGTTATGGGAAGAGACGCCGGATGGCTTACAGGTAGTGCATCATTTGGAGGATCTAAGATGTCTCTTGTGCCAGAATGTGAGATGACAAAGCAGAGAAAGGATAGGTTTTTTGACTTAGTGTATGAGAGATATAAGGAGGAAGGAAGTCTAATAATTGCAGTGTCAGAAGGAGTACGCTGGTATAATGATAAAACAGGAGAATTGGAAGTTGTCTATGCTTCAAATGAATTGGATGAATATGGACATGCTCTCTTGGGAGGCGTAAGTGGAAGGATTGCATCAGAGATAACATCCAAGTTAAAGATACAAGCAAGGACACAAATTACAGGATACTACCCAAGAGGTGGTCGTTGTTGTGAATTTGATCGCCGTTTAACATCCGCTCTTTCAGACAAAGTGATGGATCTAATCCTTAGAGAAGATTATGGAAATATGCCTGTGTTAAGCAAAGTCGTTTCTTTTGATGAGGTAGAAGAATATAATTGTGGTCAAATTGATATGTCTTCAATAGGTAATAAGCCACTTCCTTTGGAATATTTCAACGAAAAGAGCTTTACTTTTAGCGATTCATATAAGGATTTTTTAACAAAAATTATTGGAAAAAGAGAAATTCCTCAATTTAATACAAAATTCCCAAAAATTTACCCAGCAGAGTAGGGTCGGCAAGCCACCAAGTGGCATTTATTTGTCCTAACGACCGCCAAGCGGCTTTTAATTGTCCTAACGGAAGTATGGGTTTATAGTTATACATTTATAATTTGAGCAAAATAAAATGCTGTTTTATTTTGCTCTTTTTTTTTGCCAAAATGGTTTTTTTTTAAAAAAAGCATTAATCTCCAAGTATATTACTACTACTTATTCAAAACATATAAGACAATTGTATAAATTCCGATTTTTTTTAACAAGAATTTTGGATTTTTTGACCAAATTTTAACATCATTTTATCAAAAAAAGCCCAAATTTTAACATTTTTTAACATTTCACTATAATTCTTCCCTAATATGGGCATAAAAATTTACTAAATGCTTTTTAATGTCATCAAACAATTAATTATCAATATAATTTACCATAATTTTAATATGGTTTTTTCGTATTTTTACCATAAAAAACTAAATTCTAATCTCAATAAAAAAAATATGAAGAATTATTCAAATAAAACGCTGTTTTATTTTGCTAAAACGAAGAAATAATTTACTAAAACAGCGTTTTATTTTTCTAAAACAAGGTTTTATTTCACCATAATAAACTAATAATAAAGCTATTATATGACCAATAAAAATAAAATAAGTATTAGGAGAATTTATTTATAGAGCCTCTAAAAGAAACTTTGTTTTGGCAAAGATACAAAATTATTTTCAAAAAAGCAAATGGCATTTTCCAATTTTGGATGTTCGGAATTTAACATTTGAAGAAAAAAATGTTAAATATTTTTTCAAATTACATTTTTCATATACCAAAACAATAAGATTCATCTTCTTGTCAATTTAATATTATACGCAAATATTGGTAATTTATATAAAGAAACAATGCTTACAAGGGGATAAATCCCCTTGCTGTTGGTTGTTTTGTGTAATGCCCTTTGCGGATTATCCCTATTGAATTATTACAAAATAAAGATTACTTGCCCAACTTCCGCAAGGACTAATAAAAGCCTGTTGCAGGCAAAAATAAAGGTTGGTTGCCCAACTTGCCGACAACCAGACTTCCGTTAGGACAAATAAAGGTCGGTTGCCGACTATTTGGAGATTGGATATTGGATTCTTGTATGATATATTGCTTGGAGTTTTAGTTTTAAGAATTGTTTTATTATTGTAATATCCTTAAATGTTATATCGGAATTGGTAAATTGATTTGCTGCAATTTGTCCGTCAATTATGTTATCTACAAGTTCATTTATATCTTTTTCGGTATGATTCTTTAAGGAACGAGATGCTGCTTCAACACTATCAACCATCATTACAACTGCTGTTTCTTTTGAAAAAGGTTTTGGTCCTTTATAGGTGAAGATATTGTTATCAATAGGCATATTTGGATGCTCTTGTTTTTGTTTATTGTAGAAATATTTCGTTATTGTTGTTCCGTGATGTGTTCTTATAAAATCTATAATCTGGTCAGGTAGTTTATATTTATTAGCTATCTTAACTCCATCAATTACATGTGAGGTTATGATTTGAGCACTTTCTTCACAAGATATATCATCATGAGGGTTAAAGTTGGTGGATTGATTTTCTATAAAGAACAAAGGTCTTATCATCTTACCAATATCATGATGCAAAGCTCCTGCTTTAACCAATAGAGCTTTCCCTCCTATTTGATGAATTAAATCTTCTGCAATGTTGGCTACTTGAATACAATGTTGGAATGTTCCCGGTGCTTGTTTAGAAAGTTCTCTTAGTAGTTTTGTATTTGTGTTGGAATACTCCAAAAGGGATAGTTCGCTAACGTAACCAAAGATTTTTTCAATAACATAGATTAGAGGTATAGCCAAAAGAGTCATTGTTGCATTTATAGCAAAGTAAATAAATCTGTATTTATTGACATTTAGTATTGTTGCATCTTGTACGAGGGTTAGAGCAATATATGTTATTGAGTAGGCAATGAAAATATATAGGCTTGTTTTAAAGAAATCCGAACGTTTTTCCAATTGTTCCATAGATATAATAACTAAGAGTCCAACTATCAATTGACAAAAACAGAACTCAAAACTATTTGTCATAGAAAAGCCAATAATTATAACATTTATTATAAATACGTATAGGGCACAACGAGAATCAAAGAAGGTTTTTATTATTATTGGAGTTAGACATATTGGAGCTACGTATAGGTATTGAGGTTGGAAATTTACAATTAGTGAAGTTATTGCAACCATTAGTATAAGAACAAAGAGTATTAGTAAGATTTTCTTATTATCAAAGTATATTTGAGGCATTATATATTTAAAGAACATAAGCATAGCAATAAGAGTTATTGCAATAAGTAGGAATTGTCCTAAGTGTTGTTTATGTATTATCTTATTTTTATCTAATCTACTTTCGTATTCTTGTTTATATACCGAAAGTATATCATACTTTTCCTTGTCTATCTCTTGACCTTTTTCTATAATTTCATCACCTTTTGATATCTTTGCTTTAACATCTGAAATGTTGCTAAGTTGTATATTTAGTTTTGCATTAGTTTTCTCCTCATTAAACTTTATTGGAACCCTTATATCTTCAATATCTATATCATAAGGAGTACTATCATCTATTAATACAACGGTATAATCTTGTGGAAGTCCTTCTAATTCTTTGGGGAAAGTGTATCCTTCTTCAAAGGAAGGGAGAACATCAAAGTATAGTTTCTTATTTTCTATTATTGCTTCCTTTTCCTGTTGTAGTTCTTTATCTGTTTTCTTTACAACAATATCAAAAGGGGATATTAGGGTATCATATTCCCAAAATGCCCCTTTTTGTATATCATATTTAAAAGAATCATTAAGGGGGAAAATTAATACAATTGCTGCACTTGCCAAAAGCATTAAGAATATCTTAAAGCACATTGACAATATTTGTCTTTGTTTGGTTTTGTTATGTTTCATCTTTTTTCTTTTATCTTTTTTGTTAGGGCGCTACAAAAAACAAAATCATTTAGTTCTTTGTTATCCGACTCCAAAACGTTTTTATTATTCCCTTTCCACCAAATTTCTCCATTGTGAATATAGTTTATATTTTCTCCTATCTCTACAACGGAGTTCATATCATGAGTATTTATTATAGTGGTTATATTATATTCATGAGTTATATCATAGATTAAATTATCTATAAGTATTGATGTTTGAGGGTCCAATCCTGAATTTGGTTCGTCACAAAAAAGATATTTAGGATTTATTGCAATTGCTCTTGCAATGGCTACTCTTTTTTTCATCCCACCACTTAAATCTGAAGGCATCATCTTATTTATTCCTTTTAGATTTACCCTTTCTAATGAAAAATTAACCCTATTTAACATCTTTGCTCTTGAACTTCTTTGGAACATTCTTATAGGAAACATTACATTTTCTTCAACATTCATTGAATCAAAAAGAGCACCTCCTTGAAAGACCATACCCATATATTTTCTTACATCAATCTGTTTGACTGCTGTCATCTTATTAAAGGCATTTCCATCAAAGAGAACATCTCCAATATCTGGTTTTATTAGTCCAACAATTGTTTTCATCAATACGGTTTTTCCGCTACCGCTTTGACCAATTATTAAATTACATTCTCCTTGATTAAAGTCAATATTGATATTCTTCAATATTTGTTTTCCTTCTAAGGTTTTTGATACGTTGATTAGTGAGATCATTATTAGAAAAATAAATTTGTCATAAATAGATTAAGAACAATTATTGCTATACTACTTTGTACAACAGCCTTTGTACTTTGTATGCCTATTTCAACACTACCTCCCTTCATTGTATATCCTCTATAACAAGCAATGGATGATATTATCAAAGCATTTAATGCAGCTTTTGCTATTGCATATACAATATCATAGACTCCAAAATCCAACCTTATTCCTTCAATATAATGAAATATTGTAAGCCCATTAAAATATCCTCCTATTCCTCCGCCTATAAGTCCAATGAATATGCTTAAAATTATAAGTAGGGGAAAGAATATAAAGCAAGCAAATATCTTTGGAAGTATAAGATAATTTGCAGTGTTAATTCCCATTATTTCCATTGCGTCTATTTGTTCGGATATTCTTTGTGAGCCTATTTCAGATGCTATTGTTGAAGCACACTTTCCTGCTAATATAAGAGAGATAACCGTTGGAGCAAATTCTAATACAAGTGCTTTTCTTGAAGCAAAACCATATATCCACGAAGGATAAATTGGACTATCTAAGTTTAACTTCATCTGTATTACAACAGCAGCTCCAACAAATAAAGAAATAATACAAACAATAACTATACTTTTTACTCCCAAAGCATCCATCTCATGAAGAATTTGCCTTTTGAATATGTGCATATTTTGAGGTTTTTTAAATACATCCTTCATTAGAAGAATGTATTTACCAAATTCCAATAGAAAATTTCTTATAATTGACATTGTATTGTAGGTCTATTTTTTTTATATTATCCTTTTAAGATATTTCTATTTTACTTTCATCGTTTTCAACAAAGACTTTTATATTCTTTTTATTCTTTGTTTTCTTTCCATTATTTGCAAGTATAGCCTCCGATAAAGGATCTTCAACAATCTTTTGAATAGCTCTTTTTAGCGGTCTTGCACCGAATGCTTCATTTGTTCCTTGTTTTGCTATTAATTCTTTAATTTCGGGAGTGTATTTTATATTGTATCCAATGGAATGAAGTCTCTTTGTAAGGATATTTAATTCTATATCTATTATCTTAATTATATCATCCTTTACAAGGGAGTGAAAAAAGACTATATCGTCTATTCTATTTAAGAACTCAGGAGAAAAAGTTTTGTTTATATCATTTTCAATTATGCTTTTCTCCAATTGCTTTGTGTTATCCTGTATTGCAGAGGTAGAAAAACCAACACCTGAGCCAAAATCTTTTAGTTTCCTACTTCCAACATTAGAAGTCATTATTATTATTGTATTTTTAAAATCCACCTTTCTGCCTATTGAATCTGTCAATACGCCATCATCCATAATTTGAAGCAATATATTGAAAACATCGGGATGAGCTTTTTCAATCTCATCAAAAAGAACAATTGAATAAGGATGCATTCTAACCTTTTCTGTTAGCTGTCCTGCCTCTTCATATCCTACATATCCTGGTGGAGAACCTATCATTCGTGATACGCTATGCTTTTCCATATATTCAGACATATCTAAACGTATTAAGTTATCCTCAGATGAGAAAAGGTATAAAGCGAGTTGCTTTGCCAAAAAGGTTTTTCCTACACCTGTTGGACCAACAAAGATAAATGAACCCAAAGGACGCTTAGGGTCATTTATGCCTACCCTTGACCTACGTACAGTTTTAGATATTCTTCTTATTGCTTCATCTTGTCCAATTACACTTTTAGATAGGGTTTGTTCCATCTTTAAGAGCTTTTGTGTCTCTTGATAGGAAGCCTTCTCTATTTTTACACCACTAATTAAAGAAACAACATTGGCAATATCATCCTCATTAACCTTAACATATACCTTCTCTATTTCCTTTTGCCAAATAGTTTCTTCATAATTTAATTTATCCTTTAATACACTTATCTCATTCTTTACAACACCTGCTTTTTCAAATTTCTTTTCTTCTACAAATTTCTTTTTCTTTTCTTCTAATAGGGCTATTCTTTCATCCAAATCCAATATATCCTTTGGAATTTTTATTCCCTTAACACTTGCCTTAGCTCCTGCCTCATCCATAACATCAATAGCTTTATCTGGCAAACACCTATCATTTATATATCTTTCCGAAAGATTAATGCATGCCTCAATAGCCTTATCAGAGTATTTTACTCTATGATGTTTTTCATATATGGATTTAATATTTTGAAGTATATTGAAGGTTTCTTCCTTAGTTGTTGGCTCTATAACTACCTTTTGAAATCTTCTTTCTAATGCACCATCAGCTTCTATACTTTTCCTATATTCACTTGGAGTTGTTGCACCAATACATTGCATCTCACCTCTTGCTAATGCAGGTTTAAATATATTAGATGCATCCAAAGATCCTGCTGCATTACCAGCACCAACAATATTATGTATCTCATCAATAAATAATATTATGTTGGGATTTTTTTCCAATTCTCCAATAAGTCCTTTTAGTCTTTCCTCAAATTGTCCTCTATACTTTGTTCCTGCAACAATACTTGCAAGATCTAAGGAATAGATTACCTTTTTTTGAAGCATATAAGGCACATCTCTATTTGCAATTTTTAATGCTAAACCTTCTGCAATTGCACTTTTACCAACGCCCGGTTCTCCTATTAATATTGGATTATTCTTCTTCCTTCTTGAAAGTATTTGCCCAATACGTTCCATTTCTTTTTCTCTACCAACAATGGGATCTATTAGTCCCTGCGATGCTTTTAAGGAAAGATTAACTCCAAAATTATCTAAAAATGGTGTAGCCATTTTTTGAGAAGATTTAAATCTTTCTACCCTTACTCCATCACTCTTTCCGCCTTCACTTCTTTTGTCTTCAATCTTTCCCATTATAGGACCTATAACCTTAAATTCGGCATTCTCTATATCAAATCCTTCTTCGGTAAAACCCTGACTCTTCAACATAGATATTATTTCTTCCTTTATCCTATCGGGTAAGTTTTCTCCATCAACCCTATTTAGAGCACTGCCTATATTATCATCAACTTGTTCCTCTATCCATTTGTGAACAATATCATAAGTTAAGCCCTTACCAAAAAGAATAGTTGAAACAATATTGCTATTTTCTTTTAATATAGCTGCCAAAAGATGTTCGGTTCCAACACGTTTTGTTTTGAAATTAGTAGCCTCCAAATATGCCAACCTCATTATCTTTTCCACCTGCTTACTAACAGGTATATCCCTATCTTGATTTAAGGATGAGAATTTAAGACTCTCTACATTGTGTTCTATCTCTGTTTTTATTTCAAGAGTATCTATGTTAAAATCATTTAATATCCTAACTGCTCTTGATTCTTTCTCTCTAATTATTCCTAAAAATAAGTGTTCAACGCCAACAAAGTCACTTCTTAATCTAATAGCTTCATCACTGCTGTTCTGTAATGCTGTAATGGCGTGTTTAGTAAATTTATCGTCCATAATAATCTATTATTCTATACTTATATATAAATGTCTTTTATAAAAAGAAACAAAAATATAAAGCACAAAGATAATAAATCTTTAAATACACACCATTTTATATAAAATATATTTATTCTTCTTTCTATAACCAAATCCACAACGGACATTTAGTTAGGCGGCAACCGACCGCCAAGCGGCTTTTATTCGTCCTTGCGGAAGTCTGGTTGTTAGTAATCGTCCTTGCAACCCACCTTTTTTTATCATAATTCAATAGGGGAAATCATCAAAGAGAATTACACAAAATAACCAATAATAAGTGGATTTATCCCCTTGTAAGTATTGTTTCTTTAAATAAATTATCATTATTTGCGTATAATATTATTTTTACAAAAAAAATGAATCTCATTGATTTGATATATAAAAAATGTAATTTCAAAAAATATTTAACATTTTTTCATTCAAATGTTAAATTCCCAACCTCCAAAAATGGAATTTGGCATTTGCATGTTTGAAATCTTTTTTGTACCTTTGCCAAGAACAAAGTTCCTTTAAGGGCAGAGCATAAAAAATTTCCCAATACTTATTTCAATTTCACCTATAATACAATCACTTTATTATCATAGCGTTATAGCCAAATAAAACCTTGTTTTAGAAAAATAAAACGAAGATTTAGAAAATTATTTCTTCGTTTTAGCAAAATAAAACAGCGATTTATTTGAATAATTCTTCATATTTTTTTATCAAAACAAGGATATGATTTTTTATAATAAAAATAGGTAAAAATTATATTAAAATTATGGTAAATTATATTGATAATTAATTACTTGAAAACCTGAAAAAGCATTTAGCAAATTTTTAAGCCAATACTATGGAAGAATTATAACAAAGTGTTAAAAAATGTTAAAATTTGGGCTTTTTTTGATAAAATGATGTTAAAATTTGGTCAAAAAACCAGAAATTCTTGTTAAAAAAAATCGGAATTTATAGTTTTGTATTATGTATCTTTAAGAAGTTGTAGGCAGGCAAAGGGAAACATATAGAAAAATAAAATTTCCTATTGATAAATATTGGTTTTTCTCTACTCGTTTGTTAGTCCTGCTAAATATCCTGTGGAAAATGCAATTTGAAGATTAAATCCTCCTGTATCTGCATCTAAATCCATAACCTCACCTGCAAAATATAGTCCTTTGACAATTTTAGATTGAAGGGTTTTTGGATTAATTTCTTTCAATGAAACCCCTCCTTGTGTTGAAATTGCCCTATCAAAACCAAAGGTGGAAGTTGTTTGGAAGGTTAGCTGTTTTAAGAAAGAAAGAATTTCTTTTCTTTCCCTTGCAAAAAGTAGGCTTGCCTGTTTATGAATATCAACATTTGTATTATTTTCTAAAAGAGGTATAAGTTCCTTTGGAATAAATGCTCTTAGAACATCTTCAATATTTTCTTTTCCTCTAAGAGAAAAGGTTTGCAAGATTTCTTCTTCCAATTGTTTTTTCTCAACTTTGGGTTTAAAATCTACAACTACATTTAGTGGGTCGTCCTTGTGCAAAAGTGTTGTTACATTTCTTGAGGCTTTTAGAACAATTGGACCATCTATTCCATCATTACGGAAAACTACATCTCCAAAATCTTGGAATATTTTCTTTCTTGTAAGTGTTGTTACCGAAAGAGAAACATTCTTTATCTCAAAGTCGTTACTTTCTTGTGAAGGATTATAGTTGTCAAGTTTAAATCCCACCAAAGAAGGATATGTTTTTATGATTGTATGTCCTAAATCTTGTGCAAGTTTTACTCCTCCTCCATTACTACCTGTTTGAGGGTAGCTCTCCCCTCCTGCTGCAAGAATTATCTTATCTGCGAAATATTTTTGTTTTTTTGATATATTCTTATCTATAACTTCAACCCCACATACCTTATTCTCCTCTTTAAGTATCCGTGTCACCGATGTATTTTTAATTATCTTACATAAAGAAGATGCTTCTAATGGAGAAACTAAGGCAAGAAAAACATCCAATGCTCTCTCTGATTGAGGGAATACCCTATTTCCTCTTTCCACTTGGGTTTTTAATCCTAAGTCTTCAAGGAATTTTATTAATTCTTTATTAAAAAAAAGATTGAATGCTGGGTATAGAAATCTTGGCTCAGAGCCACAATGAAGAATAAACTCTTTTAGAGGAAGTGTATTTGTAATATTACATCTTCCCTTTCCGGTTATTCTAAGTTTCATCCCCAATTGAGGCATTTTCTCAATTAAAAGAGTTTTCTCTCCCTTCCTTGTTGCAACTATTGCAGAGATAAGCCCAGATGCTCCCCCTCCAATAATGATTGTGTCAAATTTCGTGTTCAATATCCAAATTGTTTTAAGGTTTGTGTATCGTTACGCCAATTGTTTTTCACCTTTATTCTTAGGTCTAAATAACATTTCTTTGATGTAAATCTTTCAATATCTATCCTTGATTGAGTGCCTAATCGTTTCAAAGCCTCACCTTGATGCCCTATTATTATTGCCTTTTGACTTTCTCTTTCCACATAGATGACTGCAAAAATTTTATCTATATTTCTCTCTTCTTTATAGTCCTCTATTACCACCTCAGATGAATAAGGCACTTCTTTTTTATAGTTTATCAGAAGTTTTTCTCTTATAATCTCGGATGCAAAGAAACGCATAGATTTGTCAGTTATTTCATCTTTGGAAAAATAAGGTGGATTTTCTGGAAGCAATTCTAAGATTTTATTAAACAAAACATCTAAATTAAACCCTTGTGTTGCTGATGTAGGAATGATAATTGAGCGAGGTATTTCTTTTTGCCAATAATCTATCTTACTCTTTACAAAATCTTGATTTGATATATCTATCTTATTTATCACCAAAATTACAGGAACGTTGGAAGAAATTACCTTTTCCAAGGTCTCATAGTTTTTTAATGTTTCTCCAACTTCTGTAACAAGAAGAAAAATATCAGCATCTTCCAATGCCGAAGAGACGAAATTCATCATTGATTGATGCAATTTATAATGGGGATTTACAATTCCGGGAGTATCAGAATAAACAATCTGAAAGTCCTCTCCACTAAAAATCCCCATTATTCTATGCCTTGTTGTTTGAGATTTTGATGTTGTTATAGACAATTTTTCTCCAAGTAAGGCATTCATTAAAGTTGATTTGCCTACATTGGGATTTCCTATTATATTAACAAAACCTGCCTTGTGCAACTCCTACTCCTCTTTTTTATTTATTATCTCTATAAACTCGTCTGTATTTACTTTCTTTTCGGTAATTTTCATATTGTTTTTCAATATTTCAATAACCTTTTGGTCAAATAGGTATTCGTATATTTGCTTTGTTTGATTCTCGTTTTTCATCACACTTTCCAATATACCCTCCATTGCATTTTCTCTTTCCTTTAATTCTTCCTCTGAGGCAGTATCTACTTTTGGAAAATAGGTTGAAAGAACAGCATCCTTATAATATTGTTTTACCTCTTCCTTAGTAATATTTAGGTCATACAACTTAGATAATTTTTCTTCAATTAGCTGCCAAACCATACTATCTTTATACTTTGGATAGTCTCTATCTAAATCCTCTGGGGATAATTTACCTTCTTGATTTGACAAAATCCAACGTTTCATAAAGCTATCGTCAAATTCAATATTGGTTGTCTTCACTAAATTTTCCGAAGCCTTATTTAAAAAGTATCTATCTGCTTCTTTGGCATAAGTAGAAGATAGTTCCTCCTTAGCTTTTTCTTTAAAACTATCCTCAGTTTTTATGTTTTGATTTGGGAAAACCTTTTCAAAAAGTTCTTCATCCAAAGCATGAGGCACTATTCTATTGATTGAAGATATTGTAAATTTAACTTCCGAAGAAAATTCTTCTGCTTTTTGCTTATCAACACCTAATATTGCTGCAAGATCATTAGCATTTGTGAATGCCTTCTTTGCATTAAATGTAATGGAGTCGTCCTTTTGCTTTGAAAAAAACTTATTTTGAATTGTTTTTTGAGCAATTTTGTCTATAGAAATTGAAGTTATATGTTTTATTCCTCCTTCTTTTTCATTACCCTCTTCATCTAATTGAACAATTTCTCCATAAACCAAATCGGTTAATTCTACTTTTTCAGGAGAGGAAAACTGACCAAATCTTTTTTGAATATCGTTTATATAGTTATTTAATAGCTCTTCATTTGGAGATACCCTATAATAGGTTTCCTTAATGCTTTCTAATTTTAGGGTAAATTCTGGTTTTAGTGCAATATCAAAATAAAAAACATATTCGCTATCCTCATTCCAAGAAATTGAAGTCTTTTCTTCATTTGCCAAAGGAGTGCCTAAGATTTCTATTTTTTGAGTATCTATATACTCAAACATTGAATCATTGAGTTTTTTGTTTATTATCTCCACCTTTAACGGCAATTCATAATCACGTTTTACCATTGCCATAGGAACATGTCCTGCTCTAAAACCCGGTAATGTCACCTTCCTTCTATAGGTTCTTAGTTGCTCATCCAATTCTTTTGAATAATCATCCTTAGTTATGGCAATGCGTAGTATTGATGTTAATTTGCCGTTTTCTTCTCTGCTAATATTCATTTTGTATATATAATTTATTTATTAATTTATTTAAAATTATGTTTTTTTATTCTGCGTCTTTGTTTTCTTCTTCGTATGCTTTCAACAATTGAGTTTGAACATCAGTTGGCACTTGTTGGTATTCTTTATAACGCATAGAGTATGTACCGCGTCCAGATGTTAAAGAAGATAATGAAGTTGAATAACGATACATCTCAGCCAAAGGAACCTGTGCCTTTATTACTTGATTCCTATCCTGAGAATCCATACCCATAACTATAGCTCTGCGACTTTGCAAATCAGTCATAACTCCTCCCATCATCTCAGAGGGAACTTCTACTTCCATATCGTATATTGGCTCCAATATCTTAGCACCTGCATTCTTGAAAGCCTCCTTAAAGGCATTTCGTCCCGCTAATTTAAAGGCAAGTTCATTTGAATCCACTGGGTGCATTTTTCCATCAAAAACATTGACAACGATGTCTCGTGCGTATGAACCCGTCAATGGACCCTCTTCCATCTTCTCCATGATACCTTTTAATATTGCAGGCATAAAACGAGCATCAATAGCCCCACCAACAATACAATTATTATATACCAACTTTCCGCCCCATGCCAAGTCTATTGTTTCACTTCCTCTTACAGGATACTTAGTTTGGTTTGGCATACCTTCATAATAAGGCTCTATATATAGATAAACCTCTCCAAATTGTCCCGCTCCACCAGATTGTTTCTTGTGACGATAGGACGCCTCTGCTGGTTTTGTGATTGTTTCTCTATAAGGAATCTTTGGAGCAAAAAATTCTATTGCTATCTTATATTGATTATCAAAATACCATTTTAAAGTATTTATGTGTAATTCGCCCATACCACGAATTATTGTTTGCTTCAACTCCCTTGAAAACTCAACTTGAAGGGAGCGATCGTGCATACAATAATCGTTAATCAAAGAACTCACCTTTTCATCATCGGTCGATTCCTTTGCCTTAACAGCTGTGGTATATATTGTGCTTGGAAATTCTATTGGATTTACAATATCTGATGTGTTTTTTAAAGAAGTAAGGGTTGCACTCGTCTTTGCATCTTTCAATTTTATAGTACTAATTATATCACCTGCAAAAGCCTTATCCAATTTTACACGATTTTTTCCACTATTTGCAAAGATTTGGGATAGTCTTTCCTTAGATTGACTCTTAGAATTTATTACATCCATACCCTCAATTACCTCTCCCTGCATAATTTTCATAAATGCAAGCTCACCCAAATGCTGTTCATTAGCTGTCTTAAACACAAATAGGGTTGTTGGTTTTGCAGAATCGTAAGATACATTATCACCCGAAGTAAGTGTTTTTCTGGAAATAGACTCATTAGGTGAAGGAACATTGTTTGCAATAAACTCTAACATTCTTCCAACTCCCATATTTTCTTTTGCACTACAACAAAGCACAGGGAAAACACTGCGAGAAGCCAAGCCCAATTTAATACCCCTTCTAACCTCTTCAATAGTTAGGGTTTCTTCAGAGAAGTATTTTTCCATTAAATCGTCAGCTCCCGATGCCGCATTCTCAATTAGGGTTGTTGTTAATTGAGCAGCCTTATCCTTTTCACTATCTGGAATATCTAAAATCTCAACCTTTCCCCCTCCCTTAGGGTATTTATACATTTTTTGTGTGATTAAATCTATAAAGGAATCAAATCCAACGCCTGCATTAATAGGATATTGAATTATAGTTATCTTTTCTCCGAAAAACTCCTTCATTTCCTTAATCTGCTCGTCAAAATTTGCCTTCTCAGTGTCAAGTTGGTTCATCATAAACATTATTGGAATACCCAATTTCTGCGTATGCTTAAAAGCCAATTCACTACCTACCTCAATACCAATTTGAGAATTTATAACAACAACTGCTGTTTCAACAGCATTTAAAGCAGCTACCATTTCTCCTTGAAAATCTGCAAAGCCCGGAACGTCAATTAGGTTTATTTTTTTACCACTATGCTCTGCATACATCAAAGATGAAACAACAGAATTCTTTCTGTCAATTTCAATATCTCTGTAATCCGATACTGAATTCTTTTCATCAACACTTCCTCTACGTGTTATGACTCCACCTTCAAAAGCTATTGCTTCTGCCAAAGTAGTTTTTCCTGATTTAGCACCACCAACCAAAGCGATGTTTTTAATTTCTGATGTTTGATATACTTTCATTTAACATTATTGTTATAAATTGTTATTAATTTGGATTTAACAAAACGAGTGGCAAAGATATAAAAATGAATACAAGTTACAAAGAAAAATAAAAATAAAGCTAAAAAAAATTTAATTTTTTGTTAAAATTAGTCGGCAACCAACCCTTATTTTTCCTAACGGAAGTATAATTTTAACATTTTTGTGTTATTAATTAGATAAATTATAATTGTTTTTTTTATTTCCTAAATCCTTGTTAAAAAAAACAAAAAAAAGGATTAATTTTTTTAAAACGCTATTTTAATTTACTAAAACGAAGAAATAATTTACTAAAACGAAGAAATAATTTACTAAAACGAAGAAATAATTTATTAAAACGAAGAAATAATTTGCTGAAACGAAGAAATAATTTGCTGAAACGAAGAAATAATTTACTAAAACGAAGAAATAATTTACTAAAACAAGGATTTAGGAAAACCTATACTTCCGTTAGGAAAAGTAAAAGTCGGTTGCCGACTTGCCGACTTGCCGATCCCGCAAAAAAGTCCTGTTGCAATGATGAAATTTGAATGACGATCTCTTATAAAATAAAGAAAAGGATGGTCAATAAGAAAACTTTCTGACTTTGTTTTATTGATTATTGTTCTATCTAAGTTTTCTTTTTTTATGGAAATCTCTGCAAGAGTAGGTTCAATTATATTTATGGAGGAATTTATAGTTGTACTCATTGCTCTTGAATTTAGATCTAAGACAGGGAAAGAAAGAAATATTGAATAGTTGTTCTTATCTGAAATATTTGGAAAAGTTATATTTCCAACCTGAGTTACTAATGATTCAACATTAATTTTATAATCGCTTTCAGTGAAAAAGTCGGTTAGGTTTTTTACATCGTGGTTTTTTGGATAAATTATCAAAAGACTATAATTGCCATTGCCAATTGAAATATCAAAAACATTTAAATTCTTATCTGAAAACATACCCATTTCTCCTTGAATTGAGAAAAACTCCATCTCTTGTTCTTGATTTTGTGTATAAAAAGGAAGGATTTTTTTGCTATAAACTTCTCCTGTCACTAATGGAAATTCAATTTCTTGTTTAATAAATATCTCTTTATTGTTATTAATTGTTATTTCATTTGTGTTTTTTAATGTGGAGTCAATTTCTGAACAAAGTTTTCTTATTGTGGAAAAGTTGGAATATAAATCCAAAGTGTCGGTAACATTGAACTTATCTTTTAATATTGAGATATAGGTTTGGTCATCTAAACTATAGAAAGCCTCTAATACGCTTGCGGGAGAGAAGAGAAAAGAGGAATCAAATATACCTCGCGGCTGGTTTAATAGGGAAAAATTTAAACTATTTACCATTCTAAACACCCTAATATTATCTTTTGAGAACACCTCATCAGCAGTCCCAAGCATTTTTGGTGCAGATATACTTACACCATAACGCCATTCATTCCTCCTTTTATCACAATTTTGGAGAAAAATTATGGAGATAAACAATAAAATTATGGTAAAAAATCTATATTTATTCATTTGCAAAAAAGAAAAAACCTCTGCAAAGATACAAATTTATTATTTTTGCACACATTTTAAGCTAATATACTATGATTAACAAAAGGGCATATATTATGAAAGAATGTGAGAACTATGCGATGAAGTATTGTGCCAAAGAAGAACGTACTCAAAGAGATGTATTGGAAAAACTTATTAAAAAAGGTCTAACAACGGATGAGGCGAATGAAGTAATTGCAAAACTTATTAAAAAGAATTATATAAATGAACAGCGTTATGCAAAACTCTTTGCAATAAGTAAATTTCATCAAAACAAGTGGGGCAGAATTAAAATAGGTTTTCAGTTAAGAGAAAAGGGCATTTCACAAAGATGTATTGCAATTGCACTAAAAGAAATTAATGAAAAGGAGTATGAAGCCTTATGTAAGAAACTTTTAGATGATAAGAAAGAAGAACTCAAAAATGAAAAAGATCCTTTTATAGTAAGGAAAAGAGTATATTCATATCTAACTTCAAAAGGTTTTGAAACGAATTTAGTCAAGAATTTGCTTGCAAAAGAATAAAAAGATAAGGTTTTTTATAACCTTATCCTTATTTTCTTTTTCTTTATTCTTATTTTATAAGAAAGTTTTTGTTTTTAAGGTTTAGTCTTGTGTTTGATATTCTGGTTTAAGAGTAGGCTCATGAAGTAGGACTTGTTTTTCTACTGTTTCACCAGGAATTAATCTAACTGTAGATTTTCCTTTTCTTTCGTACAAAGTATCATCTACTTCTTTAACAACATTAATATCTAATATTGCTTCATAATCAAATGTGAATAGGGCTTCACCATTCATATCAGAATATCCTGTTGCTTTTACACTACCTGCTTCTTTTGATATATCAATTTTAACACCCGAAATTACTATTGAAGGGTCATTTAAATCTTGTACCTTAACTTTAAGACGGCAGTTATTATCTTCTTCTTGACAAGACGAAAATAGGATTAGGGCAAACGAAAATATTGTTGCCAAATAAAAAAAATTGCGTAATTTTACTTTCATAAGGTTGAAATTTTATAATATTGCAAAAAGTTTCAAAAAGCAAAAATATAAAATTAATTGAATATGCGAACAAATGTTTTAACCTTTTTAGTCTTTATTCTTGGACTTTCCCTTAATAGTTGTGCTAATAAATCAGAAAATAACAGCACAAAAATAAAAGATGATTCTGATATAAAAATTGAGAAACCACAAACAAAACAAGAAAAACAAACTATGGTATTAATAAAAACTGATTATGGAGATATGAAAGTTGTACTCTACAACGAAACTCCTCAACACAGAGATAACTTTATTAAGTTAGCAAAAGAAGGATTCTTTGATGGAACATTATTTCATAGGGTAATTGATGGCTTTATGATACAAGGAGGAGATCCAGATTCTAAAACGGCAAAGAAGGGACAACAATTAGGACAAGGAGGACCTTCTTATACAATTCCAGCAGAATTTAATAATAGTCTAATTCATAAAAAAGGAGCATTAGCTGCTGCAAGAATGGCTGACCAAGTCAATCCTCAGAAAGCATCTTCTGGCTCTCAGTTCTATATTTCACAAGGAAAGGTTTATTCTAACGAAGAGTTGAATAATTTAGAAAATAGAATGGGTGTTAGATTTAATGATATTCAAAGAAAAGCCTACACAACAGAAGGTGGAGTTCCTTTTTTGGATTATCAATACACCGTCTTTGGTCAAGTTATTGAAGGGTTGGATGTGATTGATAAAATTGCAAAGGTAAAAAAGGATAGAGCAGATCGTCCTTTGGAAGATATAAAGATGAGTGTTTCTATTATAGAAGAATAAATAAAGGAATAAAAGAGAAAATGAAAGAAAAAATAATCCAATACATAGAAAAAGTAGATAATCTTTCTGCAAAAACATCCTCTGAGATAGAAAATATAAGGATAGAATATCTTGGAAAGAAAGGATTGATGAATGAATTATTTGAACAATTCAAAGAAATTCCTCCACAAGAAAAGAAAGAGATAGGATTATTATTAAATAACTTGAAAAAAAGTGTTGAAACCAAGATAGAATTTCTAAAAAACTCCATAGAAAACTCCTATTCAAAAGAAGAAGATAAAGAAGATTTAACCAAACCTTATAATGAAAAAGTTTTAGGTTCTTCTCATCCTTTAAGTATTGTTAGAAATCAAATAATAGAAATATTTTCTTCAATAGGCTATGTTGTAGAAGAGGCTGGCGAAATTGAGGATGATTGGCATGTTTTCTCTGCATTAAACTTTGCAGAGGAGCATCCAGCAAGAGATATGCAGGATACGTTTTTTATAGAAAAAAGAGAGGATAATAACCATACTGTATTAAGAACTCACACCTCTTCGGTTCAAGTTCGCACAATGGAAAAGCAAGCTCCTCCAATTCGTATGATAGCTCCCGGAAGAGTTTTTCGCAATGAGGCAATTTCAGCACGAGCACATTGTATCTTTCATCAAATAGAAGGATTATATATTGATAAAGGTGTATCTTTTGCAGATTTAAAACAGAATCTACTTTATTTTGCTAAGGAATTTTTTGGCGAAAACACACAAATACGTCTTCGTCCTTCCTACTTTCCTTTTACAGAACCATCAGCTGAAATGGATGTTTCCTGTAATCTATGTGGAGGAAAAGGTTGCAATATTTGCAAAGGAACAGGTTGGCTTGAAATAATGGGATGTGGAATGGTTGATCCAAATGTATTAGAGGCATCAAAAATTGATTCTTCTATATATTCAGGTTTTGCTTTCGGTATGGGAATAGAAAGAATTGCTATGTTAAAATATGGAGTTAGGGATTTAAGACTTTACTTTGAAAACGATATTCGTTTCCTTGAGCAATTTTCTTCTTCGTTCTAAGGCATAATAACCTTAATATTTAACTCTGATTTATTTCTTACCTCATCTAAAACTACAAGTTTTAGTTCATTTTCCTTTTGAAATAGTTCCTTAGTATCTACATTATAGGATAGAGTTGATGTTTTTCCGTCATATTCCATCAAAACCCAATTACTGTTTATATAAGCATTGTATGAGGAAATGCCAGAAAGATTATCAGTAATCTTAATTTTTATCTTCTCTTGCTTAATATTAAGTTTTATTGATGAGTTTTCCTCCTTATTACTTATTACATTTATTTTGGGAGCTATCGTATCCAAACTCAAAGAAAACAATCCAAAGTTTTTTGTTTTTGCAACTATATCCTCATATTCTATTTTCCCACCTATGGAAGAGGCTTTCTTCCCTTCATTTTTTGTTATAACCAACTTGTTTTTCTGCTTTATGTTTTGAGGAACACTAATTTTTATAGTCATATTATTATGTAGAGGAATCTTTGTCCCCCTTATATCATAGAAAGTTTTGCCATCCTTATTGAAAGACGAAAAGTAAACAGGGGAATCTTCATACAAAGCTCCCTTTGGAACGAAGACTTCAATATCTTTTTCCTTAATTACATTATCCTTATTCCAATATAACATCTTCCCTTTTGTCTTTGGCACTTCCATTATTCTTTTTCCATTACCCTTAATGTAGAAAACAAAGTTTGTAGTATTATTATTAAAATCCTTTAATACATATTCCACCTTTTTAACCTCTGAACTATCAATCTCTATTACTCCATTATTCAAATATGTTTCAAAAGGTGAGAACTTATTATTGGGTAATTGCTGACAGGTTATATACTTTTTTCCTGTCTTATTATACTGATAAGCATCCAAACACGCATTTGCATATCTTGTAAAGGAAAAAGAAAACTCATCAATCTTCATTCTCCAAAATGTAATATTGTCTATATACAATTCGTATGAATAAACTCCATTTTTAGCTGTACTATTTTTGGAACGATCATAAGCAATTATTCCAAGCGTAATTTTGTTTGAGACCTCAATTGTATCAAATTGTTTTTTCACTTCTTTATTATCGGGACTAACAACTATTGATACTATATTGGGTTTTATTTTATCTTCAACATAAAAACCAAAATGCATAGGATTTATAGTCTTTTCTGTTATGCTATTTCTTATCTCATAATGAAGATGAGGTCCTCCACTTGAACCTGTATTTCCTGCAAAAGCAATAAGCTCTCCTTTTTCTACAAAAAGTTTATCGTTTAGTGTAAGATCAAATTCGTATGTTTTATTTCTATATTGATATTTTCTAACAAAAGCCTCTATCTTTGGAGCAAAACGATCTATGTGCATATAAACCGTTGTGTAGCCATTGGGATGACGAATATATAAATTCTTTCCTCCACCCCACGCTTGTATCTTTATTCTTACAACTTCTCCCTCTTGTGGAGCATAGATTCCCTCCCCTATTCTCTCTCCTATTCTTAAATCTACTCCCGAATGAAAGTGATTTGATCTAAATTCAGCAAAGTTTCCCGAAAGAGCTATATCTCTTTTTATAGGAAAAGAAAAGTAGTTTGTCGGATATTTTTTTGTTTGACCAAAAGATAACTGGCATAAAATCAAAAAACATAAGAATAATGTTCTTTTTTTCCCCATATTTAGTTTTATTTTTTACAGGTAACACATATTTAAGAAGGAAAGTAATCTAACTTGCACCAAAAGTTTTGCTTCCAAATGAGCCATGTGAGCAACATTTTCTAAAAGCATAACCTCAGAATGATGAGGCAACATTGCCTGTGCAAAGATTTCTTCCACCTCTATACGTGGGTCATTCTTACCTGCAATAAATAATATTGGGAAATGTGCATTTATAAGCACATCTAATTTATTCTTTCTTTCCATCATTCCCTTTTGTGAGGCAATAATATCTTCTTGTTTTAACTGCATTGCATTTGCCTCAAGTAGTTTTATCTCTGAGTGAAGCCTATCTCTATTTTGCTCAAAGAACAATTCAGGAATGAAATTTACAATAAAGCCTGCACGATTTTCTCTAACAACTTCACACATTCTCTCCCTATTTTTCCTTACTGTTTCACTATCTGCCAATGAATGTGAGTTTATAAGACATAATCCCTTTATTAAGCTGGGATATAAATCAGCTAATGTTAGGGCTACATATCCTCCCATTGAATGTCCAACAACAATACAGCTATCAACATTTATATGTTGCAAAAGCTCAACTATCATATTGGACTGCATCTCCATTGAATGTACTTCATTGTTTCCGTCTTTACTTTCTCCATGACCTAAAAGATCAACAGTCACAACACGAATATCCTTCATGTATTTAAAAACGTATGAAGCCCAAACTTCAAGATCGTTCATAAATCCGTGCAATAGGACAATGGTTTTCTCTCCTTGCCCCTCGTCCTGATAATTTATTATTGTATTATTATATAAAAATGACTTGTGTTTCATACTATTTTAAGTTTCTTGTGTTAGAATTTACCCACAAAATTAAAAATATTATTAACATCATTCATATTTTTGTTGTAATTTTTGTATAATTGCAAAAAATTTACCCTAAAAACAAGAAATGATATATAAGGATTTTTCTATAGAAAAGCTAAACAGCTTCGGCATTTACTGCAAAGCGAAAAGGTATATTAGCATAGAAAACGAATTGTCTTTAGAAAATATTTCCCCAAAAGTAATAAACGACAAAATACTTATTTTAGGCGGTGGAAGCAATATTATTTTTGCAAACAACTATTTTGATGGTACAATCCTACATATTCAAAACAAAGGAATAGAAATTATAGAAGAAGATAATGAAAGTGCAATTGTAGAAATTAAGGCAGGAGAAAATTGGAACGATGTCGTTGTTTGGAGCACAAAAAATATGCTTTGGGGAATAGAAAATCTCTCTGCTGTTTATGGAAATGCAGGAGCTGTTGCAGTACAAAACATAGGAGCATACGGATGTGAGATAAAAGATAGTTTTTTGGAGTGTTTGACCTATAATATTAAGGAAAAGTCATGGAAGAGGTTTTCAAAACAGGATTGCAAATTTGATTATAGATATTCAATATTTAAATATCAAAAACAATTAAACGTAATTTGGTCTATAAGATTAAGGCTTTCAAAAATTCCAAAGATAAATCTATCATACGAGGCTATAAAGAAGGAGGTTGAAAACAATAATTTAAAAATAGAAACTCCTTTACAGATGAGCAATTTAGTTAGAGATATTCGCAATAGAAAGCTACCCGACCCAAACATATTGGGCAATTGCGGCTCTTTTTTCAAGAATCCAATTATAACATATAAGGAATTTATTATTCTTAAAGAAAAATTTCCCACCATTCCCTTCTATGATGCAGAAAATAATTGCAAGAAAATCCCTGCTGCATTCCTAATAGAGACTCTTGGATATAAAGGAAAGAGGGTTGGAAATGTTGGAATGCATTCCCATCAAGCATTAGTTATGGTCAATTATGGAGGAGCCTTAGGAGAGGAAGTTATCTTTTTGGCAAATGAAATTACAAATAAGGTAAAAGAAATATTCAATATTAATTTAGAGAAAGAAGTACATATAATATTATGAGAAAGATTTCAGCAGAAAATTTCTGGGAATGGTTCCAAGAAAAAAGCGAATTTCTAATGGACATTGACTCCTTAGGAGATAAAGCAGAAGAACTACTAAACGAATTTGCCTCTACGCTTGCACTATATTCAGAAGGTATAAGTTTTATATTAGGAGATCTCACCGAAAATGGAAGACAAATCATATTCTCTGCCGAAGGTGACGAGGAGTATTTTGAAGATGTAATCACTCTTTGTGATGCAGTCCCTATCTTAGATTTTTGGGATATTGTAGCATTTCTTCCTGCAAAGGGAGCAAATGTAAAGATAAACTATAAGGGATACACATTAAAAAGCAAGGATCTTTGGTTTGTCCCTATGGAAAATGAGGATTCCTCCTACGGAAAGGTTGGATTGCAAATAGCAATTAAGGATTGTAAAGAAGATGATGAAGACCTACTAATTGCAGTTTATTCATTAATAGAAGAGATGATAGGAGAATATGATTGTACAATGCAAATTGGATATTTTGAACTTTGTCCTCTGCCTTCCGACCCCGAAAAAGAGGATTTCATTCCCCTAACTATGCTACCTGATTTCATTTCTTGGCACATTTCACAAGAAGAAAACAAAGAATAAAAACAAGAATTTTTATATGCAAAAAAAGTTTTTTTTAGTAAAAATACTAACTTTGCAAACTTAATATACAATATTTTTAATAGCAAAAAAAATAAATAAAGAAACATGGGAAGAGCATTTGAATTTAGAAAGGCAAGAAAGTTTAAGCGTTGGGGCAATATGGCAAGAGTTTTCACCCGTTTGGGTAGAGAAATTGAGATGGCAGTTAAGGCAGGTGGAGCGGACCCAAGTGCAAATTCTAAACTTAGACTATTAATTCAAACGGCACGAAGCGAAAATATGCCGAAAGAGAACGTTGAAAGAGCCATAAAACGTGCCATAAGTAAGGATACAGCTGACTATAAAGAAGTAATTTATGAAGGATATGCCCCTCATGGTATTGCTCTTGTAATAGAAACGGCAACAGATAATCCCACAAGAACGGTTGCAAACGTCAGAAGCTACTTCACAAAGTGCGGAGGCTCACTTGGAACAACAGGAATGACTACCTTCCTTTTTGAACATCAATGCAATTTTGTTGTAGCTAAGAAAGAAAATCTTCAAATGGAAGACTTGGAGTTAGAACTTATTGACTATGGTGTTGAAGATTGCTTTGAAGAAGACGGAGATATTCAAATATTTGCTCCTTTTGCAACCTTTGGACCAATACAAAAATACCTTGAAGAAAATAATTTTGAAATAAAATCCTTCAAATTTGACCGCATCCCCAACGATTTAAAAGAACTAAGTGAAGATGAACAAAAGGATGTTGAAAAATTAATTGACAAATTAGAAGAAGATGACGATGTAGTCAATGTTTTTCACAATATGAAATCCTAAGTCGGCAACCGACCTTTACTTTGTCCTAACGGAAGTACAAATTTGTCGGCAACCGACCCTAATTTTTCCTAACGGGAGTACAATTTTAACATTTTTGTATTATTAATCCGATAAATTATAATTGTATTTAAAATTTACTAAATCCTTGTTTTGGTTTTCCTAAAACAAGGATTTATTTTTTTTAAACGAAGAAATAATTTGCTAAATCTTCGTTTTAATTTTCTAAAACGAAGAAATAATTTGCTAAAACGCTGTTTTATTTTTCTAAAACGAAGAAATAATTTATTAAAACGAAGATTTATTTTATAAAAACCAGACTTCCGTTAGGAAAATTAAAGGTCGGTTGCCGACAAAACCAGCCTTCCGTTAGGAAAAGTAAAGGTCGGTTGCCGACAAAATTAAAGGTTGGTTGCCGACAAAACGAAGAAATAATTTGCTAAAACCTTATTTTAGGCGTGCTGAAAGATATATAGGAAGACTACCTGACTTCCGTAGGACGACTAAATGCCGCTTGGCGGTCCTTTGGCGGTGAAATATCTCTTGCAACTCTAAATCCTGTTCCAAAACCCACGACTTCTATTGAAGAACCTCTTCTATGAGAGGGACGCATTAATTTATAGTCAAAATTAAAGCAGCCTCCGCGGTTACATTTTATTTCTCCGCTTTTAGGACCTTTTGGATTTTTTTTGGGGGATTCTTTATAATAGTAAATTTCATAGTAATCATTAACCCATTCCCAAGCGTTTCCGCTCATATCATATAAGCCTAATTCATTTGGTTTCTTCTCTCCAACGGGATGAACTCTACCATTAGAGTTTTCAAATGACCATCCTACCTCATCCCAATTATTACTTCCAGAATATGAATAGTTATTTGAGAGCACTCCACCTTTGGCTGCAAACTCCCATTCTGCTTCTGTTGGCAATCTACCTCCTATCCAAGAAGCATAATCCTTTGCATCCTGCCAAGAAATATAAACCATAGGATAATTATCTACAAAACCCCAAGAAGGTTCTTTTGGCATTTTCCTGTTGGTTGCTAAACAAAACATTCTATATTCTTTTACTGTCACCTCAAAGGGACTTATTTCAAATGTGGAAATAGTGACTTTGTGTTTTGGCTCTTCATCGGGATAGCATTCTTCTTCACTTTGAGAGCATCCCATTAAGAATGTACCGCCCTCAACTCTAACCCAAGAGATATTTGGCTTTGTTTGAGAGAAAACAAAATTTGAAAATATTAGTAAGAAAAGCAGCAATATATTTTTCATATAAAAGACCTAAAATAAGGTATTGCAAAGATAGTAATTTTTTCTTAATCCTCAATTGATGGCACACATAAATTAAAAGGATAAACAAATTATAAAAAATGTGTTTTATTTTAAAAGATGCTTACATATTTAAAGGAATATTTGTTTTTATAGGTAAAGCCTTTTTTATTTTTTTGCTATAAATTAAAATTAAACTTTATGAAACTTTCTTACAAATTAGAAATTCTCTTTTTGATTTTCTCTATTTTCTTAGCCTTAATTCTTAATATACTTTCTTTTTCTAAATTTGTCCTTTTTGATTTTTTAATTTTCTACCTTCTATTCATCATTATAACCCTATCAAATATAAAAAAACACATTTATTGGAAAAGATATAATCTTCTTATAGATATTTCCATAATTTATAAATCCCTTATGTATGCATCCCTTATATTATCTTTTGGTAATTATTCCTATAAAAATTTAGTCTTTTTCCTATTTCTATTCTTTGCAACCATATACATAATTATGAATTACTCTATAAAACAAAGGGAAAATGAAATTTCTCTTACATATTTCTACACATTTCTTTGTATTATCATATACTTTCTTACATAGTTTTCTTTACAATAAAATATGCTTTAAAAGAAAAAGCGTTGAAAAAACCCTATATTTTATATCTTATAACAAATAAAAGTATTATTTTTGCGTTCTCTTTTTGTGGAAAGATTTGAACTGATTGCAACCACATAAAAAAATGCTAAAACATTTTTTTATTCCTCTTTTGGTTTTTATTTTTCCCTTTATTTATAATATTATTTTTTTAAACTTAAAATATTAAATTTTATGGCTTATTTTTTTACTTCTGAATCCGTTTCAGAGGGACATCCAGATAAGGTAGCGGATCAAATTTCAGATGCTCTATTAGATGAATTTTTAAAGAAAGACTCCACAAGTAAGGTTGCTTGTGAAACTCTTGTAACTACTGGTTTGGTAGTTTTAAGTGGAGAGGTTCGTTGTAGCGGTTATGTAGATGCACAAGATATTGCAAGGAAAGTTATAAAGGATATTGGATATACTAAGGGTGAATATATGTTTGAGAGCAACTCTTGTGGGGTTATCTCAACAATACATGACCAATCCAATGACATAAATCAAGGTGTTGAAAGGGAAATTCCAGAGCAACAAGGAGCGGGAGACCAAGGTATGATGTTTGGTTATGCTTGTAGTGAGACCGATGACTTTATGCCCCTACCTCTAATCTTAGCTCACCAATTAGTAAGTGAGCTTGCAGATATTAGAAGAGAAAACAAGGTGATGAAGTATCTTCGTCCTGATAGCAAGAGTCAAGTAACTATAAAGTTTGATGAGAAGAATAACCCAATTGCAATAGACACTATCGTTGTTTCAACTCAGCATGATGAGTTTGGTGATGAGGAAAAAATGTTGGAAACAATCAAAAAAGATGTTCAAGATATTCTTATTCCAAGAGTGATAAACAAACAAACACGTCAGAATATAAAGGATTTATTTAAGGATTATAAGCTTTTTGTCAATCCAACAGGAAAGTTTGTTATTGGAGGTCCTCATGGGGATACAGGATTAACAGGAAGGAAGATTATTGTTGATACTTATGGAGGAAAGGGTGCTCATGGTGGTGGTGCTTTTTCAGGAAAGGATCCTTCAAAGGTTGATCGTTCGGCTGCTTATGCTATGCGTCATATTGCAAAAAATATGGTTGCCTCTGGCTTATGCAACGAAGTTTTGGTACAAGTTGCTTATGCAATTGGCGTAGCTGAACCTGTGGGACTATATGTCAATACCTACAATAGTGCAAAGGTGAAAAACCAAGAAGGAAACATAATGAACGATGGAGAAATTGCAGAAAAGATAAAAGAAATCTTTGATCTTAGACCTTATTCCATTATTGAACGTTTAGGATTAAAGAATCCTATATACTATCCTACTGCTAAGTATGGACATTTTGGAAGAACCCCATATAAATCTATTGTAAAGGTTATGGAAAATGGAAAAGAAATTGAAAAGCAGGTTGAGTTCTACACTTGGGAAAGATTGGATTATATTGACAAAATTAGAAATGCCTTTTCTATAAAATAGTTTCTTGATAAAATAAAAAGCTAAAGAAAACGTATTATGTAATTATAGGAAGCTAAATACTTTTATATAGATGAAAAAAACTTTTATTTTACAACTATTTATACTTGTTTTCCTTTTCTTAGGAGTAAATTTAGAGATTAGGGCTGAGAAATTCTTTGCAGTAAATCAGGATAATGATACTATATATTATAGTATTGAAGAGAATAGTAAAATACAAATTGCTACGGTTACTTATCCTGGAGATAATACACAGATTGTTCGTTATGACTATAAAGACACTTTACGTATTCCAGAAGATGTTACACATAATGGAATAAATTATAAAGTCACAATAATAGGAAAACATGCCTTTGATGGTTGCAGACTTTTGCGTTATGTTCTTATTCCTCAAAGTGTGCATACAATAGAAAACTATGCTTTTTATGATTGTGTCCTATTAAATAGTATAAATCTTACAAATGAGATTAAGGATATTGGGGTCTCTGCTTTTGAAAATTGTAGGGCATTAGAAACAATTGTTCTTCCAAATCATCTAAAAAAGATTTCTAATAGTATGTTTAGAAATTGCGTATCTCTATCCTCAATAATCATTCCTCAAAAAGTTGAGACCATAGAGTCCTTTGCCTTTATGAATTGTTCAAAATTATCATCTATTATATTGCCTGAGGCTCTAACATTGATTGATAATAGTGCTTTTAGAGATTGTATTTCCCTAACGGTTATTGATATTCCACAAAACGTAAAGACGATTAGGATAAATGCTTTTGCAGGAAATGTGAATCTAAATGCAATAAATCTATATTCATCCATTCCTCCAAGAATATATTTTGAAACATTTGATGGAGTACCTCTAAGTCTTGATGTTTATATTCACGCAGGCAGTATAAGCAATTATCAAAAGGACGAATACTGGAATAAGTTTGTAAATATACAACCCAAATAATCGGGCATACAAATAAAAATTCCCCCCCTGACTTTTTGTCATATTTTGTTTCTTGGCAAAAGAATTGTTCTTTTTTTATTTCATAAATTGAAAAAACAATAAAAAAGCAATGGAAACAAATAATAATAATCAACAATTGGATCAATTAAACCGCTATGCAATTAATCTTAATAAGGCTGCAAAGGAAGGAAAATTAGATCCTGTAATAGGAAGGGATGAAGAAATACGTAGAGTATTACAAATTCTTTCACGAAGAACTAAGAATAATCCTATGCTTATAGGAGAACCCGGAGTTGGAAAAACTGCAATAGCAGAAGGTATTGCTCAGAGGATAGAAAGAAAGGATGTTCCCGAAAATTTAAAAGACAAACAAATCTACTCATTAGATATGGGTGCATTGATAGCTGGAGCCAAATATAAGGGCGAATTTGAAGAGCGTTTAAAGGGAGTTATCAATGAAATCATCTCTTCACAAGGCGATATTATACTTTTTATTGATGAAATTCACACTTTGGTTGGTGCAGGTGGTGGAGAAGGAGCTATGGATGCAGCAAATATATTAAAGCCAGCTTTGGCTCGTGGAGAGTTAAGAGCAATTGGAGCAACAACATTGGAGGAATACCAAAAATATTTTGAGAAAGACAAGGCACTTGCTCGTAGATTTCAAAGTGTCATGATAGATGAACCGAGCGTAGAAGACACAATTTCTATACTCAGAGGCTTAAAAGAAAAGTATGAAATCCACCATAAGGTTAGGATAAAAGATGCAGCTATTGTTGCGGCAGCTCAAATGTCTCAAAGGTATATAACATCTCGATTCCTTCCAGATAAGGCAATAGATCTTATTGATGAGGCTGCAGCAAAACTAAGAATGGAAATAAACTCTTCTCCAGAGGAATTGGATGAGGTGGAAAGAAAATTGCGTCAATTGGAAATAGAAAGGGCTGCAATAAAAAAAGAAAAAGACGACAAAAAGGTAGCACAACTTACCAAAGAAATTGATGAATTATCCTCTCAAAAAGAAGTATTGACTAAGAAATGGAAAGAAGAAAAGAATTTGGTTGATGCAATTCAAGAAGAGGTAAAGAAGATTGAAACCTTCAAACAAGAGGCTGACAAGGCTGAAAGAATGGGAGACTATGGTAAGGTTGCAGAATTGCGTTATGGAAAGATTAAAACGGCAGAGTCTTCTTTAAAAGAATATCAAGAAAAGTTAAAAGCAACTCAAAATGGAGAGGCTTTAATTAAAGAAGAAGTTGATCAAGATGACATAGCAGAAGTAGTTTCTCGCTGGACAGGTATTCCTGTGGATAGGATGATGCAAAGTGAGAAAGACAAATTATTGCATCTTGAAGATGAATTAAAGAAAAGAGTCGTTGGACAAGATGAGGCTATTGAAGCAATAGCTAATGCAATTCGTAGAAGCCGCTCTGGACTTAGCGATGAAAAGCGTCCAATAGGTTCATTTGCTTTCTTAGGTTCTACTGGTGTTGGAAAGACTGAGCTTGCAAGAGCCTTAGCAGAATTGCTTTTTGATGATGAAAACCTAATGATAAGAATTGATATGTCGGAATACCAAGAAAGATTTTCAGTTTCTCGTCTTATTGGTGCTCCTCCCGGATATGTAGGTTATGAAGAAAGCGGTCAATTGACCGAAGCCGTAAGAAGAAAACCCTACTCCATTGTTCTTTTGGATGAAATTGAAAAAGCACATCCCGATGTCTTTAATATCCTTTTACAAGTCTTAGAAGATGGTCGTCTAACCGATAATAAGGGAAGATTGGTTGATTTCAAAAATACAATAATAATAATGACTTCAAATCTTGGATCAGAATTTTTGCAACAAGCTCTTGAAGATGGAGACAAGAAAAACTTTGAACAAAGATGGCAAAAAGCAAAAGACGAAGTCTTTAATCTATTAAAGAAAACAATAAGACCAGAATTTCTAAATAGGATTGATGAAATTATTGTATTCCGTCCTTTAATGATAGAACAGGTTAGAGAAATTGTAGTTTTGCAATTAAATCGTTTAATTAAACAATTAAAAGAAAAAGGCATTTCAATATCATTTGATGATAGTGCAATTGATTATTTAGCAGAAAATGGATACGATCCTCTCTTGGGAGCACGTCCAGTTAAGAGAATAATTCAAAAACTTATAGTAAATAATCTATCAATTGAAATGATAAAAGGAAATTTGGACAATAAAACTTCTATTGAAGTTGTTCAAAGAGAAGGAAAATTATTCTTCCTTCCAAAGAAAGAGGAATAAAAAAGGAGAATATTCCTTAAAAATAATAAGAATAAGACAACATACATACACAATTAAGGACTATTTATTACATTTGCAAAGTAATAAATAGTCTTTTTTTTATGTGTTCTAACGAAGAAATATCAAATACAATTAAGCATTACTTTCCCAAAATTAGTGCTTCTCAATTAGAAACCTTTGAACAATTACCACAACTCTATAAGGAGTGGAATGAAAAAATCAATGTAATTTCAAGAAAGGATATAGAAAACATATTTTCTCATCATATATTACACTCTTTGGCTATTGCAAAATTGTGTAGTTTGAAACCAAATTCTGAAATTCTTGATGTAGGAACAGGAGGAGGCTTTCCCGGAATACCACTTGCTATAATGTTTCCTGAGGTTAATTTCACATTAGTTGATAGTATAGGAAAAAAAATCAAGGTTGTTCAAGGCATAAAAGAGGCTCTTAATCTAAAAAATGTAAATCCTATTTGGGCAAGAGCAGAAACTATTGATAAAAAATTTGACTTTATAGTCTCTCGTGCTGTAACTAATCTTGCAAGTTTTGTACCTTTGGTTAGGAAAAATATATCAAAAATAGAGTATCACAAAATAGATAATGGCATATTATACCTTAAAGGAGGAGATATTGATGAAGAAATAAAAGAACTAAAACAATATTATACCAATACCCAAAAAGGAAAAACAAATAAACCAATTGTTAAAATGTATGATATATATGATTTTTTCCCATTAGAATATTTTGAAACAAAGAAAATCATCCATATAAAATTGTAGGCAACCTACCTTTATTTTGTCCTAACGGGTCGGCAACCGACTTTTGATTTTCCTAACGGAAGTCAAAATATCTTCTTATTGTTTTTTTCTTATATTTTTTATATTTTTATAGGTTTTTAATTTGTATAAAATAAAACGCTGTTTTAATTTATTAAAACGAAGAAATAATTTATTAAAACGCTGTTTTAATTTCCTAAAACAAGGATTTAGAAAATTAAAACAGCGTTTTATTTTTGTTGTATTATAGAAATATTAGAGTATTCCCTAACTTCCGTTAGGAAAAGTAAAAGTCGGTTGCCGACCCATTAGGAAAAGTAAAGGTCGGTTGCCGACTTGCCTACTCTAATTCGTGAATTACTAAACCTGAACGTAGTTTTGGTTCAAACCAAGTTGTTTTTGGAGGCATTATATTGCCGCTATCTGCAATTGCAATGAGTTGTTTCATACTTACAGGGTAGAGTGCAAAGGCAACTTTCATCTCTTTGGAATCAACTCTTTTTTGTAATTCTCCAAGACCTCTTATACCTCCAACAAAATCTATTCTCTTTGATGTTCTCAAATCTTTAATATCTAAAATCTGATCTAAGACAAGATTTGAAAGAATTGTAACATCCAAAACTCCTATTGGGTCATTATCGTTATAAGTTCCTTCTTTGGCAGAAAGTTTATACCAATTACCATCCAAATACATACTAAATTGATGAAGTTTTTCAGGACGGAAAATTTCCTTACCCATATTTTCTATTACAAAATATGGTTTTAGTTTTTCCAAAAACTCTTCATTAGTTAGGTTATTAAGATCTTTAACTACGCGATTATAGTCTATAATCTTCAATTGATTATCTGGGAATATTACAGCCATAAAATAGTTGTACTCTTCTTCTCCTGTGTGGTTTGGATTAGCATTTTTTCTTTCTAAACCAACTCTTGCAGCAGCGGCTGTGCGATGATGACCATCGGCAACATATAGATTAGGAATATCATTATTGAATATATCTTCTATTCTCTTTATCTTAGCCTCATCATTTATAACCCAAAACTTATGACCAAAGCCATCTTCTTTGGCGATAAAGTCGTATATTGGTTCTTCTTTTGTTATTATATCATTAACTATTGCATCAATTTCCTTATTTTGTGGATAAGCAAAAAATACAGGCTCACAATTGGCGTTAGTTATATTAACATGAATCATCCTATCATCTTCTTTATCCTTTCTTGTTAGTTCATGTTTTTTTATCTTATTGTTGAAGTAATCCTCAATATGAGTACAGCCAACTATACCATATTGTGTTCTTCCGTCCATTGTTTGTGCATATATGTATAGTTTTGGTTTTTCATCCTTAACCAACCAACCATTTTTCTTAAACATATTAAAGTTTTCCACAACCTTATCATATACCTCTTGGGAATGTTCATCCACTCCTTCGGGAAGATCAATCTCTGCCTTAGTTATTCTTAGTAGGGAATACTTATTATCCTTTGCTTCCTCTCTTGCCTCTTTTGAGTTTAACACATCATAAGGACGAGATGCCAATAAAGAAGCTATTTCCTTTGGAGGACGCAATCCTCTAAACGCCTTTACTCTTGCCATATTTTTATTTTTTTTATTATTATTTGTTAAAGAATTTTAAGTTTCTGTAAATTTTTGCAAAAGTATTATATCTTTTTTTAATGACAAAAAACAAAGTATATAAATTTGCTAAAATTAATTATTTATTTGGGTGAATTTTATATTAAATTACCACTATCTTTTATAGGGATACTTTTTATTAATCCCATTTATGTATTAGTATTTTTTAAGTTAATTAATAATTATTTGTAATTTTGCAGAAACTTATTTCAATAAAATTAAACGTTTTTATGCAGAACACAAAATATATCTTTGTAACAGGAGGTGTTACATCTTCATTGGGAAAAGGCATTATTGCATCTTCACTTGCCCTATTGCTTAAATCAAGAGGTTATAGTGTAACTATACAAAAGTTTGATCCATATCTTAATGTTGATCCCGGCACACTTAATCCTTATGAACACGGAGAATGTTTTGTTACAGATGACGGAGCAGAAACAGATTTGGACTTGGGACATTATGAACGTTTCACAAACACTCCTACCTCTCAGGCAAACAATGTAACCACAGGAAGAATATATCAAACCATATTAGAAAAAGAAAGAAAGGGAGATTATCTTGGAGGAACCGTTCAAGTTATTCCTCATGTTACAGATGAAATAAAAAGAAGGATAAAAATACTTGGCACTGAGGGAAAATTTGATTTTGTCATTACAGAAATAGGAGGCGTTGTTGGAGATATAGAATCTCTTCCTTTTATTGAAACAGTTCGTCAAATGAAATGGGAACTTGGAAAAAATGCAATAGTTATTCATTTGACCTACGTACCATATCTTGCCGCAGCAGGCGAATTGAAAACCAAACCAACACAACATTCTGTTAAGGAAATGTTGCAACAAGGGGTTCAACCCGATATTATTGTTTGCAGAGCAGAGCATCCAATAACAGAAAATATAAAAGATAAGATAGCACTATTTTGTAATGTTGATAGGGATAATGTAATTGAATCGGCAGATGTTGATACAATATATGAAGTGCCTTTAAGAATGTTGAAAGAAAAGTTGGATATTCAAGTCCTATCAAAACTTGGTGTAAAGACACAAGGCGAACCTGACTTAGAAAATTGGAAAGGTTTCTTATATCGTTTGCATAATCCAAAGAGCGAAGTTAATATTGGCTTAGTTGGAAAGTATGTTGAATTGAAAGATGCTTATAAATCCATTTCAGAAGCCTTCATTCATGCTGGAACTTTCTTAAATTGCAAGGTTAATTTAAAGCTAATCCATTCCGAAGGATTAGAAAAGAGTGAAAAAATTGTAAAAGATACTTTAAGCAGTTTAGATGGTATATTGGTTGCTCCGGGCTTTGGAGCAAGAGGAATTAACGGAAAAATTTCTGCAATAAAGTATGCAAGGGAAAATAACATACCTTTCTTTGGTATATGTTTAGGAATGCAGATGGCTGTTGTTGAATTTGCACGTAATGTATTAAAGAAAAAGGATGCTCATTCTGTGGAAATGCTTCCTTCAACCAAATATCCCGTAATTGATATTATGGAAGAACAAAAGAAAATTACCAATATGGGAGGCACTATGCGTTTAGGTGCTTATCCATGTCATCTAAAAAAAGGTTCAAAAGTATATAAGGCATATCAAAAAGAAGATATTTCAGAACGTCATCGTCATCGTTATGAATTTAATAATAAATTTCTAAAAGAATTTGAAGAAAAAGGAATGATTGCAACAGGAATTAATCCTACCTCTTCCTTAGTGGAGGTCGTTGAACTTACAACTCACCCATATTTTATAGGAGTTCAATTTCACCCAGAATACAAATCAACTGTTGAAACACCTCATCCCCTATTTATTTCCTTTATTAAGGCTGCCTCTTTAAGCAAATAGATTACTTAAAAAAAGTAATTATAGGGTTTTCTTTTAAAAGAAACTTTTTGTTTTTTTTTAAAACGTTATTTGAATTTACGTGTTTTCAAATCGTATATATCATAAGAGGTGTCATTTTTATAGAAAAAGACATTATTATCTATTTGCTTTTTTGCCTTTATATATTTTGGAATAAAGAAATTATTATCCCTATCTCTTGCACCTAATAAACCTTTTTCATCAGTTATTATTAATCTACCACTATATTGCTTTGGTGAAACATAACGATTAACAACTCCATATTCATAAAGAGTAAAAGGATTATATCCCATAGATAATATAGGGATTACAAAAAATGAAAGAATAACAATAGCAAATGATTTTATATAGTTTTTTGTTGTTATAATAAATACAAGTAACATAATTACCAAAGAAGAAATAAAAGCAATTAATCCTACGTATGGAATACGTTGAGTGTATATGACAATTGCAGAAATTAGAGTTGATATGACATATATTATTTTCATATTTTTCTTACTTAAATTCTTAAATGAAAAACGTCTGAAAAATACATTTAAAGAATATAATGTTATTCCAACAGAAAGAAATGTCCAATTAATATTATCAGAGAGTATGCCCAAAACCATAGATGCCAAAACAAAAAGACTTAGTATTACAACATCTATTACTTTTAATTTTGAACTTAATTGAGCTGCATAGAAACCTGAAAAAACTTGAAAATTGGAACTATCTTTTTTTAACTTTGTATTTGTTAATATGTATATAGTGTATATTATTAGTTGTGCATATAAATACCATACATATAGGGAATATATTAAAATTGTATTAAGCCATTGAGGAAATTCAATAATATAAGAATTAAACATTCCAACAGCTTCTGAGAATCCATAATAATATATAGAATCATAATCAACAGAAAAAGAATCTATAACTGTAGCAAAAATTACAAATATAAGTGTTAAATAAAATCCCGCCTTTTCTTTATTGAAACATAGTAGTGATATATTAAAACGAACAACGTTTGATATCATAACTAATAGAAGTATTAATATGCCCGACTCATGAAAACTTCGTCCAAACAATCCTTCCAAATAGTCCTTTATTGAAAAGAAAGCACATGCTAAAACAAATAATATATCTATTATTAGCAGAATATAGTTTATTTTATTTTTTTTAAACCAATTTGTTGTAAAAATATAAGTTTTGTCTTTATTCATCTTGTAGAGGGTATTAGGGTGCAAAGATAATAAATTCTAACAAAAAACGTATCTTTGCCACAAATAAGAGGATTATAAATATATTATGAAATTTGAATTACTTTCTTCATTTTCTCCAACAGGAGATCAGCCACAGGCAATAGAACAATTAGTTAATGGAATAAATGAAAACACTCCTTCACAAGTCCTACAAGGAGTAACAGGTAGCGGAAAAACATTTACTATTGCCAATGTTATAAAACAAATTAATCGTCCTACCTTAGTCCTTTCTCACAATAAGACATTAGCAGCTCAACTATATTCCGAATTTAAAGCATTTTTCCCTAATAATGCAGTAGAATACTTCGTCTCATACTATGATTACTATCAGCCAGAGGCGTATATTGCACAAACAAATACATATATAGAAAAGGATTTGCAAATTAACGATGAATTAGAAAAGCTAAGACTATCCACAACCTCTGCCCTTCTTTCTTCAAGAGAAGATGTAATTGTTGTTAGTAGCGTTTCTTGTTTATATGGTATTGGTAATCCAGAAGATTTTAATGACGGAACAATAACAATAAAGGTAGGAGATATTATAGATAGGAACTTATTCCTACTAAAACTAACAGATAGTCTATATTCAAGAAATGAAATAGAGTTTTCTCGTGGAAAGTTTAGAGTAAAAGGAGATGTTATTGACGTATATATGGCTTATGGAGACTACGCTTATAGGATATACTTTTTTGATAATGAAGTTGAGTCTTTGGAAATAATTGATCCAATATCAGGAAGAAGAATAGAGAAAAAAGAAAGCATAATAATATATCCCGCAGGTAACTTTATAACCAATAAGAAAAACTTCTCCACTGCCCTAACAGAGATTCAGCAGGATATGTTTAAAAGAAGGGACTTCTTCTTAGAGGTAAATCGTCCCTTAGAGGCAAAACGTATAGAGGAAAGAGTAAATTATGATTTAGAGATGTTAAAAGAACTAAATTATTGTTCTGGTATAGAAAATTATTCTCGCTACTTTGATAGAAGAAATCCCGGCTCTCGCCCCTTTTGTCTTTTAGACTATTTTCCCAAAGATTTTTTGATGGTTATTGATGAAAGTCACGTAACAGTACCTCAAATTCGTGCTATGTACGGAGGAGATCGTTCAAGAAAAGAAAACCTTGTTGAGTATGGCTTTCGCCTACCAAGTGCTTTTGATAATAGACCTCTACGCTTTGAAGAATTTGAAACTATGCTAAATCAAACAATATACATCAGTGCAACACCCTCTGACTATGAAATTGAAAAAGCTGATGGCGTCATTGTAGAACAGATAATAAGACCAACAGGACTTTTAGATCCAATTATAGAAATACATCCTCAGAAAACTCAGGTTGATGACCTATTAGAAGAGATTGCAATTGTTGTAGAAAAGAAAGAACGAGTCCTTGTCACAACTCTAACAAAGCGTATGGCAGAAGAACTAAGTCGGTATCTTACAAATTTAGGTGTTAGAAATAAATACATACATTCAGATATAGAAACCTTAGAAAGAGTTGAAATAATTCAAGACCTACGTCTGGGAGTTTTTGATGTACTAATTGGAGTTAATCTTCTTCGTGAAGGATTGGATATTCCAGAAGTTGCATTAGTTGCAATATTAGATGCAGATAAGGAAGGCTTTCTTCGCTCCGATAAAGCAATAATTCAAACAATAGGAAGGGCATCAAGGAATGAACATTCCAAAGCTATACTCTATGCCGACAAAATAACGGGTTCTATGCAAAGAGCAATGGATGTAAATAGGAGAAATAGGGAAAAACAAATAAAATATAATGAAGATAATAACATTACTCCTTCACAAATAAAGAAAAACATAGCAAATGATTTGACAAATAAATATGATGAGAAAACCATAAACATAATTCCAAAGATTGAAATAGAAACTAAGACATTCCGCTCAGAGAAAGAAAGAATGAAAACAATTAATAATCTTAGAAAACTTATGGATAAGGCAGTAAAAGAACTTGATTTTTTAGTTGCAGCACAATATAGAGACGAAATAGAAAGAATAAAAAATAAGTAAAATATATGATAGATATAAACGATATTGAACCATCCTCAACAATATGTGCCCTATCCACTCCTATGGGAAAGGGAGCTATTGCAATAATTAGGCTATCTGGTAGCAATGCTCTTAGGATAACAGATAAGATTTTTGTTTTCTCAAAGAAAGATTTTAATATCTTCTCTGCAAAAAGTCATACAATACATCTGGGAAATATTGTAGATGAGAATAAAGAAGTTATTGACCAATGTCTTATTTCCATATTTCTTTCACCCAAAACCTACACAGGGGAAGATATGGTTGAGTTTTCTTTGCATTGTTCCAAATATATAATAAAACGCACCCTTGAATTACTTTTAAATAATGGGGCACGCCTTGCACAAAAAGGAGAATTTACCAAACGTGCCTTTCTTTATGGTAAGATGAATCTTTCACAAGCAGAAGCCGTAGCCGATTTAATACAATCCGATAGTAGGGCTGCACACTCTTTGGCTATAAAACAATTGAAAGGAAACTATAATGACACTCTTCAATCTTTAAGAAAACAACTATTAAATATTGCATCCTTAATGGAATTAGAGCTGGATTTTTCGGAAGAAGATGTTGAATTTTTTAATAGAGATGAACTATTATCCCTATTAGATAATATAAGAAATACTATTCAAAGTTTAATTTCTTCCTATAAACAAGGAAATGCTTTTAAAGAAGGAGTACCTGTTTCTATTATAGGCAAACCTAATGTTGGAAAATCAACCCTATTGAATGTAATATTAAATGACAAACGGGCAATAGTTTCAGATATTGAAGGAACAACAAGAGATACTTTGGAAGAGAGGATAAATCTCAAAGGGGTAGATATTCGTTTTATTGATACAGCAGGAATAAGAAATAGCACAAATATTATTGAACAAGAAGGGATAAAAAGAACCTTTAAGGCAGTGGAAGAATCCCTTATAGTTATTCTTTTGGTTGATATAAGTAGGTCTTTTCTTTCGGATGTAAAAAAGGATATTGAGGAGTTGAAAAATAAAGTCTCCTTTGAAAATAAAAACCTTATATTGGTTTTAAATAAGATTGATGCTATTGATAGTATTGATGAGGGATGGCAAGAGTTAAATCCCATTTTTATTTCGGCACAAAAAAATGAAAATATAAATGAATTATTAGAAAGAATAATTGAAATAATTAGACCTAATGATATAAATGATAAGGTTTTTATTTCCTCCCTTCGTCATAGCTATGCACTAAAAGATACTCTTGCAAGCATTAATGATATAGAACAAGGATTTAAAAATCTCCTTCCAACAGATATTATAACAATAGATGTAAGAAAGGCACTATATCATTTAGGAGAAATAACGGGAGAGATAACCAATGAAGATATTCTTTCAAATATATTCTCTCAATTCTGCATAGGTAAATAGTAATTAATTTTATTAAACTATTTTTTTAATAAAAAATAATCCTATTCTACAAATAAGATAGGAATATTTTTAGAAAAAACAATAAGGAAAAAAATACACCATTTTTTAGCTTTTTCATTTTCCAAAATTTTTTAACATTTCCAACCCCATTTTTTGACAAATTTTAACATATTTTCATCAAAAAAACACAAAATTTGACGAATTTTTAACATTTCACTCAATTTTTCAATTTTAGAGCTTCAAAATTTGTTAAAATTTT
>JAISIA010000029.1 GCA_031262295.1 Bacteroidales bacterium
CTAGGGTAAAACTGGTAACTGGGGCTAAGTCGTAACAAGGTAGCCGTACCGGAAGGTGTGGCTGGAATACCTCCTTTCTAGAGAGAAAGAATAAAAGATAAGATTAGAATCTCAATAAAAGTCTTATCGTTTTTTTCTGTTACTTTTTAATTCGCTACTTTTTGATGGTTTCATAAGATATAAGCACATAAGATAAGTAATCTTATGATTGTAAAGATCTGTATCCATAAGAAGTCTCGTAGCTCAGTTGGTTAGAGCACTACACTGATAATGTAGGGGTCGGCAGTTCAAGTCTGCCCGAGACTACAACGCCCTTTGTTTGGGGCTGTTTGTTTTCATAATTTAAAAAATAGCATATTGTAATTATTAACAATGTGCTATTTTTTTGTATATTCATATCCTATTTTCCTTTTGTATAATATAAATTCTATTCTTTACTCTTGTTAAGAGAAAGTTTTATTAAAGTTCAATGATTTTTTTTAATTTTGTACCCTAATATAAAAAATCAATCATAAATTAACATTACTATGAAGACATCATTAAAATTAATCATACTTCTATTTGCTTTTTTCTCTTATTTTAATGCAAAGGCTTATGATATAGAAGCAAAAAATATAAGTGGTGAGACAATTTTTTACAACATAATTTCAAAAGGTTCTTCATTAGAAGTAGAAGTTACCTTTAAGGGAAATAGTTTTTCAGATACTAATGAATATTCTTCATACATAATTATCCCTTCTCACATTATACATAATAATAAAAAATATACCGTCACTTCAATAGGACAATGGGCTTTTGCAAATAGTTCATTAGCATATATAGAACTTCCAAATACAATAAAAGAAATTAAATCTTACGCATTTTCTTCCTGCAAAGACTTAAACTTTATCAGGATTCCTCATTCGGTAAAACAAATTGGACGCTCTGCTTTTTGGAACTGCAAAAGATTATACTCAGTTGTATTAGAATCAAAAAATCCTCCTAAAATTGAAGATTCAACATTTGATTCAATAGCCCTATCCATTAAATTTTACATAAATTGTGCTTCTCAAAAAGAATATAGAACAGCACCCTATTGGTGGCAATTCTATTTTGAAGATTGCTTTTCTCGTTCTAATTGATCCCTGCTTTTAGAATGAGTTACAATATAAACTCCAAGAAAAACTAAAACACAAGAAACGGCTTTTTCCCAACCAAACATATCTTGTCCTGCAACAATAGCAACAATTGAAGCAATTATTGGTTGCAAATAATTATACATAGTAAGAGTTGTTGGACGTAAATTCTTTTGTCCTATTGGTATTAGAAGATAAGTTAAAAATGTTGCCATTAGAATAACATATATTATTTTACCATACAATATAGGAGATATATTCGCAAAATCGGTTGCCAATACATTATTGTAACAAAGTGGAGTAAGCATTATTAAACTAAACAAAAACATATATTTCATAAGGGTTATTGGATGTTTTGTTTTTATAAAGTCTCTAAAAAATACCAAATAGGAAGCATAAGCCAAAGAACTTAACAAACACAAAGCATTACCAAGCCATGACCTATAAGTAACAGAAAATGCTCCATGACGACTACTAAGAATTAGGATTACAGCTCCTGCACAACCAACCAACACTCCAATAACTTTCTTATATGTTATAGGCTCTTTAAGATAGGCAGCAGAAATTAGCATTGTTATAATTGGAGTTAGAGTGACAATAAGTGAGGCATCAATTGGTGAAGTTGTATTTAGCCCAACAACAAAAGAGGTTTGATTTACTGCAATACCTAAAAAGGAAGCAACAACTAAAAACAATATATCCTTACCTGATACTCTTTCACGTTTTATAAATAGTGAAGCTATCCAAAAAACAAAAGTAGCTCCCAACATACGAAAATATGTCAAAGCAATTGGGTCTATTGAAGAGTCAAACAAGACACTTTTAGCTATTGGAATGTTTAATCCAAAAATTATATTGACAAAAAGTATTGCTATATGTCCTTTTGATGCTGATTTCATAAAGAATATTTTCAAATGTTTTAGTTTTTTCTAATGCAAAATTATGAATATATTAACTCTTTTAGAGAATTTTTATTATTTATTTTGTTTATCATATAAAATATATTTACTTTTGCATCAAAGAAAAGTATTTTTTTAACCTTTTTAAGCCTAAAAAACAACATTTATAATATGAAAAATATCTTTAAAACTATTCTTTTATTAGTTGTTTCTGTTTTAATTATCAACAGTTGCGATAAGATGAGTCCTATTGAAATTGAGATGATAAAAGTAGAAGGCGGAACCTTTCTTATGGGATGTGATATAGAAAATGAAGATGATTGCCACAAAGATGAAATCCCTATTCATAGCGTTACTCTTACAAATTTCAGCATTAGCAAATATTTAATAACACAAGCACAATGGAAAAAGATAATGGGTAATAATCCATCGGAGAATGTTCGTGGTGATAATTATCCTGTAACTAATGTATCTTGGATTGATGCACAAGAGTTTTGCGAACGCCTTAGTAGAAAAACAGGTAGGTCTTATCGCTTGCCAACAGAGGCAGAATGGGAATATGCTGCAAAAGGTGGTAATAAAAGTAAAGGATATAAATTCAGCGGAAGCAATAATCTTGATGATGTTGGCTGGTATAAAGAAAATAGTGGAGGAAATAAACATCCCGTTGGAAGAAAACTTCCTAATGAACTTGGCATTTATGATATGAGTGGAAATGTTTGGCAATGGTGTAATGATATATATGGAGAATATTCAAATACTAAACAAAAAGATCCTACTGGTCCTGATTTAGGTTCATATCGTATAATTCGTGGAGGCAGTTGGGGCAATAGTGATGCGGGCTGTAGAAATATTAATCGCAACTATTTTACACCAAGCTATCGTGATGCAAGTGTAGGCTTCCGCATAGTGCTTGACTAATCTCTTTCGCATCTATTATTATTAATTTTCTTTTCAATAAAATCCAAAGTCTCTCTTTGAAAACTTCATTTCCTTGCCATATTCACGCCCAAGGGTAAGGCAAGAGGAAAAGAACGCCTGCATTTGGCATCATAACTTGCTGATAATGGTTTCAACCTCTTTATCAATGAGAGGATTATCTGTCTCAAAAATTGAAAAATTTTTGATCACGTTTTGAATAAAGGAATATTAATAAAAGGATTAAGAAACTTATCCGCCACTATATTCAATAAAATGCATTCTTTTTATCTTCAATAAATATATAGAATATTCCACTTCTTAGCTTTATAACAATTTCTTTAATTCTTCAATATCTGGCAGTGCCTTTCTTAACTTTTCTGGCATATCTTTGGTCGTTTTATAAGTTGCTACTCCCATCGGCTTTGTGTAATCTCTAACTGCATATTCAACAAATGATTTGTCAGCATCCTTACATAGAACAATACCTATTGAAGGATTTTCATGAGGCTTGCGAATAATATCATCAAGTGTTTGTAGGTATATGTTAAGTTGTCCAAGATATATAGGTTTAAACTCACCGCTTTTAAGTTCAATTGCAACTAATGAATTTAATTCCCTATTAAAGAATAGTAAATCAATGAACATATCATGTCCTGAAACCTCTATCTTATATTGATTTCCAATAAAACTAAAATCTTGACCAAAGGTCATGATAAATTGCTTAATATTTGATACGATACTATTTTCAACAACACGTTCATCTATATCTTTATCTCTTTCTCCTAATTGCTCTATATTTATAAAATCAAGCAAATATTCATCTTTAAACATGTTAATAGCTTTTATAGCTTGCTTCGTATCAGGCAATGTTTGTGCAAAATTATTAGGCATCTGCCCTTGATGATGAAAATCATCAGCATTAATATGAGCACGAAGAATATATTTACTCCAACGATTTATAAATGTTTGGTGAATATAGAAAATACGTTCTTGTATATCAGAAGTTTTTTCTATTATTTCCATGTGATGAGTAAAACTAATACCAAGAAAAAATTCCATATTCAAATCGCCCGCCGCTGGCGGGCGATTTATAATCAATAAGACGGAACTATCTATATTTGTTATGTTTTCATGAATTTTTAGATTGTTTATCTCTTGTGAATGATTTAATAATATTGACCATTCTTCATAGAATCGTCTCATCTTTTTTATATTTGTTGATGAAAAGCCTCTAAGTCCCGGTAATTCTTTTTGAAGCTGTTGGCTAATAGCTTCAATTGCTCCTGTACCCCAATATTTTTTACGAGAATTTAGAGAAATATATTCCCCTATACCATAATACAAAGATAATTGTTCCTTGTTTATTGCTTTGGCTGCTTCGTATTGGCTATTAAGAATAGCTAACTTGATTATTTGTACAGCTACCTTATAATCATTAATTAATAAATTCATATATTATCACTCTTTTATTTGTTTTTAAAATTATCTTGTTTAATTTAACGAAAAGATTCATAAAGCAAATATACACTATTATTAATAAATAGTAAATTTAAGATGCTTTAAACATAATAAATACCTTTATAATCTTTATAAGATTATATAAAAATCACAAATTACCTTTTTTTTAAAAAAAACTAAAATATCTTGAACTAAGATATTCCACGAAAATATTTGTTTCATTAAGAAAATACAAGCGTTTCGCTATATTGAATAACTTCGTAAATAATTGATTTATCAAGAAAAAATACTTTGTATTAACAAAATTTAACAAAAAATATTTAGTTTATGTTGTATAAATAATCTATTTTTGCTGTTGGAAATGTTAAAAATCTGAAAAAAAATAAAAATTTGAAACAATTTCATAAAAAAGTTAGAACAAGACAATAAATAATTATCCTAATGAAATTAAAATTGATTCCAGATTACAATAGAGAAATAGATACAATATTTTTAGTTTCTCCTTTAGATTTAAGAGATACTTGCTGGAATGAATTTACAAAGTTTCTTCAAATAATTATTGAAATTATTATAAAAAAGAACAAAGAACAAAAAGTTGTTATTTGTTGTAGAGAAAAAATATACAATAAAACCAAAGATTTAATTTTTAAAATCCCTTATTTTTCTAAACTTAAAAATAATGAGCAAATTATTAATTTTATTAATGTAGAAATTCTGGATATTTGGATTAGAGATTATTTTAGTTGTGCCAATATTGATTTAGAAAATAAAGTTGGTGTTTTGAAAGCAATTTATGCTCCTAATTATAATACTTTGGCTTCAACAGATAATGAAGCAGGTCAATATTTGGCTCAGCATTATTTTGATAAAGTTTTGAATATTCCTTTTAAATTAGATGGTGGAAATGTTATAAGTAATTCTGAATATATTTTTATTACAGAATCGCTTTATACAGAAAATTCTAATATAGAAAAAAAACAAATAAATAAATTCTTTGAAGAGACTTTTGAACAAAAACTTATAACATTACCAGTAGAATCTCTTGATGTAATTGGTCATACAGATTCTATATTAAGATTTTTGGATGATAAAACTATTTTATTACCTATTTATGACAAAAAATATAAAGATGATAATAGATATATTAATAATATAACAAAAATTCTATCAGAAAAATTGGGACTTGAATATAAGTTTATATTCCTACCAAGTTATCTTGATGATAAAATTAATGAAGATAATATTTATAGTGCAAAGGGATTATTTTTAAATTATTTTCGTTTTGAAGACCATATCATCTTTCCTTGTTTTGAAGATTTAGGAGATTATCAAAATAAAATAATTGATATTATAAATAAAGAAGCTCCTAATATTAAAATACATTTTACTCCTTGTGATGAAATTGCATTTTTAGGAGGTGCTCTTCATTGCATTTCAAATTTGAAATATAAATAATGTTTAATAAAAAAATACTATGATTAAAAATTTTAAGGGGATTGAAAATCTCATAGATGAAAAAGGAGAATTGAAAGCCAGTAGTCAAGAGGCTAAAAAGGAGTCAATAAAAGCCATAGAAGAATTGGCAGAATCTTTGTTGGGTTGCACATTGTGCATTCATGGAAATAAATTTGTTATCCGTATGTTGGAAATTTATTACGGAGGTATTGGAGACGATGCTCATGATTATTACAGAAATCGTTTTGTGTCTAAAACATCTAAGTGCATAGAGAGGACAGAAGCTCAGAATAAAGAAGGTTTTCGTATATATTTAAAAGCCGATAATACTAAAAGTTATAAAAGAAATAGATTTGATATTGTAGTGGGCGATAAGGGAGTTCCTGCCAGCTTTTTAATACGAAGTGTTTGGAAAGAACCCAATATTGAAGAATATATTGGAGAATCCAACGGAAGTCCAAACAAAGTATTGCAAGCTATGGGTTTAACAAAGGAAGATCACAATAAGCCTATTGAGATAGAAGATACTGCTGATAAGATTAAGAAAGAGAAAGGACTGAAAGTAAAGAGGGATTATAGAATCAATGTGTCATCCAAGTTTGAAAAAGAGAACAATCTTAAATGGAATTTCTGTTTAAAGTAAGTTTTTCTATTTTGGCGTTTATGACTATATTTAATCATACCTTTTCTATCAATCAGCAATAAAGTTGTATAAAATAACCAATAGCAAGGGGATGAATTCCCTTGCTATTTTATCGTTTATTTAAACAAATTATCAATATTTGGTTATACTATCATATAGATAATAAAATGAATTCCATTGTTTTGATATATGAAAAATGCATTTTCAAAAAATTTTTAACATTTTTCCCTTCAAATGTTAAATTCTCAAACTCCAAAACTGAAAATCGCCATTTGCATTTATCAAATCTTTTTTGTATCTTTGCCGAAACAAAGAGCCTTTAAGGGCAATAAGGCATTAATATTTCAAAATTTAATTTTCACTTATACTTATAAAATAATCGCTTCATTATTAGTTTATTATCTTTGACTAAATCTTCGTTTCAGAAAAATAAAACGAGGTTTTAGAAAATTATTTCTTCGTTTTAGCAAACTAAAACAGTGTTTTATTTTGGAAAAATGAGGATAAATTTTTTTTAATTAAAATTCTGGAAAAATGGATTAAAATTTGCTTGGATTATATTGAGGATTAGGTGATTAAAAATTTGGCAAAATTTTAACAAATTTTGAAGCTCTAAAATTGAAAAATTGAGTGAAATGTTAAAAATTCGTCAAATTTTGTGTTTTTTTGATGAAAATATGTTAAAATTTGTCAAAAAATGGGGTTGG
>JAISIA010000073.1 GCA_031262295.1 Bacteroidales bacterium
AATAAAACGCTGTTTTATTTTGCTAAAACGAAGAAATAATTTTCTAAAACGAAGATTTATTTAAAGATAATAAACTAATAATAAGATGATTATCTTGAAATAAAAAATAAAAATAAGTTATGGGGAAATTTCTATGCTTTTGCCATAAAAGAAACTTTGTTTTGGCAAAGGTATAAAAAAGATTTGATATATGCAAATGGGGTTTTCCAATTTGGGGAGTTTAGGCATTTAACATTTGAAGCAAAAAATGTTAAAAATTTTTTGAAAATACATTTTTCTTTGCACCCGCCTTCATTCTGCCAAGCAGCATTTATTTGCCTGTCGGATTAAGAATATATAATTATAAAACCAGACTTCCGTAGGAAAATTGAAGGTCGGTTGCCGACCAAATGGGGTTTTTCAATTTGGGAGGTTTGGACTTTTAACATTTGAAAGGAAAAATGTTAAAAATTTTTTGAAACATAAATGTTTATTAAAGCATCTTAACCTAACAAGGATTTAGAAAACTAAAACAGCGTTTAATTTTTTCTTGAAAAAGATTGTAATAATAAAAGAAAAATAACGATAATTCAATTAAAATAATTCCTTAGGATTAATTTTCAAAAATTCATCATAAGGGATGCCTCCTGTGCCAACTAATAATAATTTATCAGGATGAAATCTTTCATTGAAAACACTCATACCTTTATTCTCAGAACTACTTCCACTCTTTACTTCTAAGCCAATAACTTTACCCTTATTTTCAATTACAAAATCTACTTCATTATTTCCTTCTCTCCAATAGTAAAGATTATATCTTTGAGAAACTGCATTATTAATTAAATGAGCACCAACAGATGATTCAACTAATCTTCCCCAAAACTTTGGATTAGCTGTTGCAGTTAAAAAGGTTTCACCCCCTTGCGAGGTTATTAATGAATTATTATATACTTGAAACTTTGGACTGGATGCTCTTTGGTGTATTACACTTGCTGAATATTTTTCCAATCCTCCCAATAAACCACAATCAGATAATAGTTTTAAATAATTAGCCAAAGTTGTAGTATTTCCTGCATCGTGTAATTGTCCTATTATTTTAGTATAAGAAAGAATTTGTCCTGAATATAAGCATCCAAGTTCAAACAATCGCTTTAATAGTGCAGGTTTATCAACACGTGTTAGCATCAAAATATCTTTTGATACACTTGTTTCTATTAACGAATCTTTAATATAACCCTTCCAACGCTCTTCATCATCAATTAATGAAGCAGATGCAGGATAACCTCCAAAATATACATATTGTTCAATTGACCAATTAAAAGCCTTTTCCATTTCTTCAAAAGACCAATGACCAAGATAAAATGTTTCAAAACGTCCCGCCAAAGATTCTGTTAAACCTTTTTGAATAAGCAAACGAGAAGAACCTAACAAAACAACCTTTATATTTATATTTTCAAAAGTGTCTTTATCCCATTGTTGTTTTACAACTTCACTCCAATTATCAAACTTTTGTACCTCATCTACAACAAGAATATACTCCGAAGCCCCAGAGGCTTTCATTTTTATCCTAAGACTATCCCAAACTTGCATAAGCCAAGTAGAGCTATTTGTTGCAATATTATCAGCCGATTCATAAATATATGGAACGGATAATTGAGATAAAAGTTGATTAATCATCGTTGTCTTGCCCACCTGACGAGGACCAAGAATAACTTGAATGAACTTTCTGTTCTCTTCTAATCTTAATTTAACTATCTTTAAATAAGGACGCTCATACATATTCAAAAAATTTACTCAATACATTGAGCAAATTTACTCAATATATTTAAAATAGAAATAAGTTGCATTATTTAATTCCTTTTTTTACTATAAAAAACTAAAAAATATATTAAAAATAATGCAAGAAAAACTAATTGTAATTTATTGCAAATTAGAATAAACTTTATATTTTTGCAAAATAAACTAATAAAGATACAACACAATAAACTAATAAAACTAAAACATAATAAACTAATAAACGTATAACACAAAAAACTAATAGAAAAATGGCAAGTGTGCAACAAAGATTGGCAGATTCCTTATCTGTATTAAAAACCTTTCAAAACAAGGACGGGTTAGCTATTGTTAAAGCCTCTGATATTTCAAGGACACATCTTTCTCGTTTAGTGCAAAACGGCTTTTTGCAAGAAGTGATGAAAGGATGGTATATATTTTCACGCCCCGATGCTTCTGCGGGAGATACCATAAATTGGTACACTTCCTATTGGTATTTTATTAAAGAATATTCCACTCATCGTTTTAAAGAACAATGGTCTCTTACTCCTGAACAATCACTTCTACTACATAGCGGAAGTAATTTAGTTCCTACACAAATTATTATTCGTTCTCCAAAAGGAAATAATAATTTTGTCAATCTACTACACAAAACATCCTTATTAGATCTTAAATCACCTATTGCCGATCCAATTTTTAAAGAACCAAATTTTGATTTGAATATATATACATTGCCAGAGGCTTTGGTTGAATGTAGCCCTGAGTTTTTCAAAACAGATGCTGTTGCTGCTCGCATTTGTCTATCTCTAATAGATGATGCAAAAGAAATTTTAAAATATCTATTAAAAAAAGGATATAGCGTAAGAGCAGGACGTTTAGTTGGAGCTTTCCGTAACATAGGAAATAATAATATAGCAGATGAAATATTACTTACGATGAAATCTTTTGGCTATATAGTTTCAGAAGAAGATCCATTTTCTAATCATAGTGCTTTACCATACACCTTTTTCTCTTCTCCTTATGTTGGAAGGCTTCGTTTGATGTGGAGCAATATGAGAGAAAAAGTAATTGATAATTTCCCCTTAAAGGAGAAAAAGATTGAAGATATTGAAACTTGTTTAAACAATATTGATGCCTCATATCAACAAGATGCTTATCACTCTCTTTCCATAGAAGGGTATAGAGTGACTGAAAAACTAATAGAAAAAGTACGTCTTGGCTTTTGGAATCCCGAAGAAGATGCTTATGATAATCTTCAACGTAATGCAATGGCTGCTCGTGGCTATTGGCTTTGCTTCAATGAAGTGAAAAAAAGTATAAAAAAGATTCTTTCAGGAGATTCTCCTGCTGAGGTAGTAAGTCAAGACCATAGCCAATGGTACAAAGAACTTTTTTCTCCAAGTCTTCATCTTGGCTTATTAAACTCTTACGATTTGATAGGTTATAGAACAAGTCAAGTATATATAAAAGGCTCTATGCACATCCCTTTAAATCCAAATGCTCTTAGAGAGGCTATGCCAGAATTTTTTAATCTATTAAAAAATGAACCTGATGCAAGAGTGCGTGCCGTTTTAGGACATTTCTTTTTTGTTTATATACATCCTTATATGGATGGAAATGGACGTATTGCACGTTTTTTAATGAACACTATGTTAATTTCAGGAGGATATTCTTGGACTGTCATCCCTGTTGAAAGAAGACAAGAGTATATGATAGCATTAGAAAAAGCAAGCGTAGAGCAAGATATTATCCCTTTTACAAAATTCCTTTTATCATTAATTAAATAATTCTTCTATTAAAAAAACGTTTATAATTATTCTTTCTTTATTGCGTTTATATAATAAATAGGCGATATTTATCAAAAATTAGCCTAAATCAGGCAAAAGAAATTAAAAACAAACAATCTAATTAAAATACAATCTAAGATGGATAAACTTCGTATTACTCAATTAATGTCTTCATTTGATGAAATGGTGCATAATATAAATGATAACGAGAATAGACAATCACTTGAAATATGGTTTGCAAGAGAGCTTATGTCAGTCTTAGGATATGCTCGTTGGGAAAATTTTCAAGTTGCAATTCTTCGTGCAGTAGAATCATGTAAAACGCAGAAAATAAACGTTGATGATCATTTTCGTGAGGTCACGAAAATGATACCTCTCGCTAAGGGAGCCAAACGCGAAATTAACGATTATATGCTCACTCGTTATGCCTGCTACCTTATAGCTCAAAATGGTGATCCGAAGAAAGAAGAGATTGCTTTTGCTCAAAGCTATTTTGCTTTGCAAACACGAAAAGTGGAGCTTATAGAAGAGCGATTGAATCTTTTTGCAAGACTTGAAACCAGAGAGAAATTAAAAGCTGCTGAAAAGCAACTCTCACAAAACATATATGAACGAGGCGTTGATGATAAAGGATTTGGCAGAATACGCTCACAAGGAGATACAGCACTTTTTGGAGGACATACAACAGAGGATATGAAAAAACGTCTTGGTGTTAAATCTTCACGTCCTTTGGCAGATTTTCTGCCAACGCTAACAATAGCAGCTAAGAATTTAGCCACAGAGATGACAAACTATAATGTAGAAACAAAGGACCTTTATGGAGAGATGCCAATAACCAATGAGCATGTTCAAAACAATAAATCCGTAAGAGATATGTTAGGGAAAAGAGGCATTAAACCAGAGGCACTACCGCCTTCGGAGGATATTAAGAAATTAGAACGTCGCATAGCATCAGAAGAAAAAAAGATAGAGCAACATAGTCATAAACTACCAAAGAAAAAGAAAGGATAAAAGAAATAGATTACCTTTCTTTACAAAATTCCTTTTTCCCTTAATCTTCATTACTTAAAAATGAAATTTATCATAAATTCAACCTCCATTATAATCATCCTATAATAACAATATTACATATTGCAAAAATAAATCTTCGTTTTAATTTACGGAATCTTCGTTTTAGAAAAATATTTCTTCGTTTTAGGAAAATAAAACAGCGTTTTATTTTTCGGAAGTTATTAATTTTATTTTCTTGAGGGTAAATAGTGATTTGGGAGAGTAGATAGGTGAAAGAAAAATATTTTATTAAATCATTTTAAATCTTCTTTGAAATAACCAAATTTTTCATCAACAACTAATCGTCTATCTAAAAATAGATTACTCATTTCACAACTTGTATCAGGAATTAATGTGCAAGAATGGCAAGCTGCTAAATTTAGTTGAGCTACTCCTTGTCCTTCGTTTTCGTAACAAAGTGGATCGAGTGAACAATTTTTTGCTCGTTGTAATGCATTTTTAATTATTTTCTGCAATTTATCAAGATTATTACAGAGTTTAGTTAGCCCTCCCAAATATCCGTCAGTTCCATCATAGGCAGATATCAAAAAACCATTCATATTTTTGCTTACATACAATCGTTCTTGCAAAGATGACATAGGATAACCACATACATACTCAAATTCACGAATAAGTAAATGAGATAGTGTATGTATGAGAATCTTTCTTTTACCATATTCTGTAAGTTTTTCTCCTTCTATTTTATGAAATTTCCAATCAGAAGATTTTGCATGATTTTGAAGTTTTTCTATTCTTTCATTAACGATTTTATTTTTTTCCCATTCTTTTATTTTTTCCTCATCTAAAATAAATAAAATTCCTTCACCACAATTTTCAATAGCAGGTAATAAGCGAGTTTCAAAACTATTCTTTGAAACAGATTGCCTTTTAATCTGATATTCATATCCACTATCACCAATTAAAATACTATCAATATCTATAGGTTCATTGCGAGTAAAAGAAGTTTGAACTATAATCTTTTTTAATCTATCAATTTTTACCAATTTTTCAAAACCATAAAATTGTTTTTTTACATTTATTGATCTAAATTTTATGGCTTTGTCTTCGGGTTGTTGCTTGGTGGAAAAATAATCATATTCTGCTTGACGATATATTATATCGGGAATATAAGTTTCTATTGTCTCGTTGCTGTGTAAATACTGATTGATTATTGATATGTCAATTTTTTTTCGTCTGGAAAATTTTTCTAAATCTTTTTCATCAAATTCGTTATCATTAACAATATCGTCAATTTCTCTCCTTATTTCAGCGGAAAGACCTAAAATTTGTTTTTCAGGTATCCACAAACTACTTAAAGTATTAGCATAATATATGCTATTACTTGTTTTAATTTTAACTGTCATTTGTTTATCACAATTATCATCTTTATAATACTTTCCTTCTTGCAACCCTAACCAATATTTTTTTCCGAAACATTTTTGAGAAAATCCAAAAATACCTTTTAATGTAGCGGATTTTTTACAATTTTTACATTCAATATGAATACCTGATAAATCTGTATTTTCATTACTTACATCATAATAAAGTTCTTGATTTGAGCAACATTCTTTATAATTCAATTTTATTTTAGATATGATTTCTTGTCCATTATCACCATTGCTCATTGTCACTTCTTCATTATCACGATTATTCCAAAATTTCCAAGGTAGATCTTCAATATGTCCATTATCACAAGTCATCACAAAACGAACTTGTTCCAAATGTTCACCTTCGCATTCGTGGTTGAAACATTGTAAGTTAAATTCTTGTTGTCCTTTCCACCGTTCTTTCCATTGATTAATTGGCATAAATCTTCTGCAACGAGGGCAATAAAACCATTTTGGAAAATAATTAGCCTTCGGCTGCACATGATCTTTTCGTTTATTTTCTTCTACAGAAATTGAAACTAAATGCTTTAATTTAGGGAAACGAGCAAGCAAATGATTTATTAAACGATCGTCTAAAATAATATATTTTTCTATTTCTTTATCATAAAAAACAGGATAATCCCAATTATCAAATGTTTCAATAATTATGGAAGCATCAGGCGTATCAATAACAGAGCCAACACCGCCGTAGCTTGAAATCATTTTGCTTCTTCCGTGATTTGTTTTTTTTGCCATAATAAAAACTATTTAATCTTAATACTTACACTTGGTTCAACGCTTCGCATGGATTGCATACCTATTAATACATCTTCCGTGTTTGACTGTTCTTGAATTGGCTTTAGCAAATTTTTTTTCTTTTCAGTTTCTTGCCCACCTCCATAATAATACAATCCACCAGAACTATCTGTTGGCGGACTTGCGTGTATTTTGTCTTTCCAATTTTGAATTAAATTTTCAATTTTCATTTTAATCAAATTTTTATCATCGTCATCAGCAAAAAGATGTTTATTAAAAATAATATTTAATTCTTCTTTAAGTTGCTGTTCATTATTATTTTCAATTAAACAACAAGGCATTTTATTTTCGTTAAAACCTAATTTATGCCTGAAATATGTCACCATAGATGTAAAGAGTAATTTATCCAAAGCATTTTCTGCGAAAGGTGTTATACTAATTGGTTCAACTTGTTTATAGAATGTTTTATGAAATGATACAAAATCTTCAAAATAGGATAAATCTCTTGTGTTATTAGGATCAAAAATTGTAAATACGATACCTTCATCTTTACGAGCAACACGACTACTCGCTTGAATATATTCTGCTGTATTTAAAGGCATGCCATTCATAAGCATAATATTTAAACGACTTACGTCAAGCCCTACACTTATCATATTTGTTGCCAAAACTATGTCAAATGATTTATATTTTTCTAACTCTCCGTCAAAAGTAATATCTAACTTATCCAAATTCTTTTTTATACTTTCGTTTGGTATTCTACTTGTAAGTTCTAAATTTTTATAAGGTAATTTTTTATAATTGTTATTGTATGGATGCATATTCATCAAGTATCGTACTTGCAACTGCTTTATTTCTGGTAATAATTCGGATGTAATTTTATTTGAAAATCTGCCAATATGTTTTAAACTTTTAAAATAAGAAAGAATAGTCCAAAATTGTTCTGCATCTGGTTTACTATTATTCCATAATTCTAATCTAGCAAAAAGCAAAGCAGCATTTAATCGTAAATTTGTTATCGTTTGAGTTTTACCAGTTGGTAAAATTCCAACATAACGCCTTTTGCTTTCTATCAAAGTTTTTGAAAAAAATGTATTATCAGAATTTGTAGCATTTTGTGGAAATATTTGTACATAACGACTATATAATCCTTTGACTTGCTCCTCCACATTTTTAACTGTTGCCGTTGAAACAATGATTTTCGGTTTTTGATTTTCAGTTGTACAAAGTGATAAAACAATATTTTCAAATAATCCAACTAAACTACCCAATGGACCACTCAATAAATGTAATTCGTCTTGTATAATCAATTCTGGTTTACGGTTGCCATTATGGTTAAATAAATTTGTAGCTTCGCTTTTCCATGCTAATTGTGCAAATTTATCTACTGTTGCAAACAGCATTGTTGGTGGATTACTATAAATATCTTCATCAACAAGCACTATTGGCAAACCATCATTTTGTTCTGAATATTCACATTTTGGATTAAGGCAATAACTATATAGTTGATTATTTCTACTAATGCGATGTCCAATATTTGATTTGTTGTTTTTTTCTGTTCTTCCAATAATTTTTGTATTGCACCATTGGCAATTAGATAATTGAAATGGATTTATGGATGGCTTGTTCTTATTTAATTGCTCTTGTATTTTTGAAAGTTTTTCTTTAGCGTCGTTAATTTTATTTGGAATAGTTGAACCACCTACCCAAAACCCTATGGTAATTCTTTCTGTTCCTAAATCATTATGATTTTTCCTAATGAATTCACAAGCCAAAATTAATTTTGTAGCTCGCTCGAATTGTTGTGTTGATAGCAGTCGTAAAGTATAACGGATTATTATATTTACTCCGCCATAATTTTCTGGATATTTCAGTCTTCGCCAAAAAATCAAAAATGCTGATAGTGCTAAATAAGCCTCTGTTTTCCCTCCACCTGTTGGAAAATATAATAAATCAACCAAATCCCTATCTTTATCATTTTCATCAATAAATGAAGGAAGACATTGCAAAATAAATGCTAATTGAAAAGGTCGCCAAGTAGGAATTTTATTTTGATTAGGGTAATCTTTTGTTGCATATTCTTGAAAAGTGTATTTAGGAATGTCTATCCTTTCAAATGTTTCAAAACCATTTTTTTGTTTAGTAAAATGCTTTTCATTTTGAAACATTTGTAAATAAATAGCACTATTTGCTAATTGAAATGCACGAAAAGCGTTGTTATTACTTTTTAATAATTCAATACCTTTCAACATTCGTGTTCGAATTATTTTACATTTTTCAATGTTTGATAATGCTAATTTTTTATCTTCTTCGTTTAATTTATTTGATTCCTTTTCTTCGTTTTCAATCCATTTGAAATAAGTATCTGCTAAGTTTTTGAGATTTGAAATGACAAAATCTTTATTGCTGTTAAATGAAGATAATTCTTTTATTTGCAAACATTTTTTATCAAAATCTTTAATGTCTGTACTTTGACTTTTTACGTTGAATTGTGGTAAAAATGTAGAACTTATCCAATTTGGCGTTTTCATATCGTTTTCACAATGCTCCCAAGTACAAGCAGTGTTATGACCAATTCCATACGTTAACTTTTCACGATATAGAAAATCCAACATTCTATCTTCTTCCGATTTATAAAGATTATTTTTATATTCGTTGAAAGGCTGCAAATGAGAAGTTTCTATTTTTATCTTTGTTTGAAATAAACAGGCTTGATTTAATGATTCTTTGGCAGTAGAAAATTTTTTACGAGAAAACAATAGTGTATTTTCAATAAATATTTTTACTACATACTTATTGTTAGATTGTTCATAAATTTTGATATGTAGATATAAATAATCTTTCAATAAATTATCTTTGTCTTTCCACCAATTATCGGAATTTACTTTATCAATATCTGCAATTTTAATTTTGTAATGTTTGTTTTCTGATTTTTTGATATCATCAATGGCAATTATAGTTTCTATTCTATTGTCATATCGCTTATACTTATCTTTGAAAAAAAGTTTTGTAAGTGTTTTATATAATACATTATTATAGTGTTCTTCTCCAAGATTTTTTAAACAAATATTACGCTGTTGTTTTTCCTCTTTACTTAATTCTTTTGTTTGTTTAAGTAATTTATTATCATTATCAAAACTAACAAAATGATTTAATTTAAATTGTTCAATTAGATTAACGCTCTCGCCACCATATTTAATGGCGATCTCTTTTGCCTTTGCTTTTTTATAGTTGCCAAAAGAGAGATTTATTTTTAATTCAGAGCAATTTTCTGAAATTGCAAAAGAAATACCATATTGAGAAGGGAAAAATGTACTTGCTAAATATGCAACTTCTTTATTGTCTTCTTTACTTTCAATCATTGGATTGACATCGCTATCTTCTGTAATGTCATTGTTATCATATTCTGATATTTCTTGCGGTGTTTCATCATTTTCGTCATCATCTTCTACAAAATCATCAATAGATGTCTGCTTTGGGTATAAAATGCCTGAAAAATATCGCAATAATGGTTTGTCAGCAATTACTTCGTCTGAAAAATGATCTTTATCTAAACATTCAAATAAATCAGAACCGGGACCAATAAGTTCTTTTTGAACTCTTGAAATTACTTTTTCTCTATTGTTCATTGCTAATTTCTTCTATTTTTGTTATCATTAATAACGGCATGAATTCATCAATAAATTTCTGTAAAGTTTCTTTTGTGAAATTTTTCTTTTGCAAAATTTCTCCAACTGTATTATTCTTAAAAAATTGTTGTAATTCTCGTTTAATGCCTCTGCCGAGAGCAATCATAGTACTATTATATAAACTTTTGGATTTTTTAATTTGGTCATATAATAATTCTTTTTTTGCAAGTTTTAAAATAGCTCGCAAGTCAGTATTATACATTGGAAACTTTCGTTGGCAACGAAAATAAGCATCTACTGTTGTAGGTAATACTTTTAATCCATTTTCTTTTAACTTATTGTATAATTGTTCTCCATGTTCTTTTTTTAAATAGAGTAATGATTTTTGCCAAACAATAGCGTCTTTATAGATTTTGCCAAACTTTTCAGGTTCTACTTCTACGGCAATTTGAAAAAGATTTTCAGCCAATTTTTCTTTAGGATAAATGTGAATTTTATTGCCAATTTTTAATCTGTATGGTTTGACCAGATCGCCTTTTTCATTAAAAACCGTTTCATTACTTTCCAATTGTATAGTTTCATTGTTTGAAAACGTAATGCGATATATTATGTTTTCTTCTAAATCATCAAGCAAACTATCGCTTTCATCTTTATATCCATCGTAGGCAATATTTGAACGTTGTTCTATTCGTTCAATGATTTGCTCCAAAGTTGGGCTGACTTTAATTTTTTCTTTAACAATTTGTTCATATTTTACATTGCAAATTTTATATCTATCTTCGCTTGTAAGTTCTGCCTCAAGTTGGTTAATATGAATTTGGAGCTGTTTATCATATAGTTTTTTTTCTTGTTTATATAATATTAATATGACATTATTTGATAGGTTGTAAATGAAATCAAAATCTTTTGATCCATTAAATGTGTAAAAAACAATAGGGACTGTGTCTGTTTTATCATTTTTAATGATTTTTTTTAGTTCTTTCTGTGTAATAAATTGGCAATTTTTATTTTCATTTGTCTTGAAAAATTCAAGATTTTCTCTATCAACTACAAACAACGTTTTTTTTGTTGTGTTTGATATAATTTTATTAACTTTATTAAGTTTTGGATTGTTTTCTTTTAAGTGATAAATTAAGTTTTTCAATGATTCTTTTGGATTGTTATCTCCAAAATCTTCGTAACAACCATCATTATGCTCTAATTCTTTATTATTTTTTAATCTAATTAACAAATAATCAAATTGCTCTTCTTGTAAAGCACTTAAAGATAATAGAAAAAAATAACCATAACTTTTGAGTTTAATAGGTGTTTCAAGTGAAAAAACATGTTTAATACATTTTTCAAAATGTAAAATTTTATTATTTAAATCAATGTCTTTAACACCATCAATATGAATTTTTTTACCTTTTTGTTCCATCAATCCTATTTCTTCTTTTTTCCAATTCCATAAAGTAAGATTATTATTACGTTGTATTTCATTTTCAGTTGAAAAAATAATCAGATTAAAATCATAATTTGTTTTGTCTTGTAAAATTTGGGGAATAGAATCTAAATCAGTGTCACAAACAATGACAGTATCTACTTTAATATTTTTCTTTAAAATTTCATCATAACAAATTTCGTATTTTGGGGTTATATACACGATAGAGTCCTCTAATGCTTCAATAGATTTGTGTTTTGTTTGTTCTCCATCTCTTGTATTTGGCAAGTAAGTTGTGGGGATACAACTTTTATTTTTTAGATTATTCCAAATAGTTTGACCTGCAATAAATATAAGTTTTCTTGAAAAATGAGTCGGCAAAAATTCATAGTTGTTAGATTTTTTGAAAAAATTTTCGTATTCCGACAATCTTCTATTGCTTGTACTTTTTGAAATTTTAATGTAGTTCTTTTTTAAAGAATCAAATTTAATTTCCATTCTAGTATTACTATTATCCTTTTCTTTTTTCAAAATGTATAAATTTCCTTTTCTTTTTTCAATTACATAAATATTTTTTCCTTTTTCCTTTTTCCTTTGTAATCTATCATTAATAGAATAATCAGTTATATCTGCGTGATTTGCGAAAATTTGTTTTGATAAATCTTCATATAACAAATTGATAATTTCTTTTAAATCATAGTTTTTGGGGAAATTAAAATGAATATTTCTATTTTTATAATTTTTCAAAATCATAGAAGCAGATAAATAAACTATTTCATTACAATCTTGTTGTACTGGAAATTTATCTATTAATGCGGTATAATAATTTTTATTGAGCATATAAATTAAATGGTTTAAGGTTGTTATTTAAGATGTTTTAAAGAATTATTATTGATTTTTTATAAGATAAAATTGCTTAAATCTTTTTCAAATTTATTCTTTTTAAATCTTTTTAACTTTTTTAAGATACAAAAATACATTTTTTTATAATTTATAGCATTTTTTTTGATAAATTTAATGAATAGATTATGATTATTTTCAATAAATAAGGATTTTATGTTATTATAAAGAGGACGGTACTATATCAAATTTATTTTTGTAATTCAAATCTTATTATAAAAGTAGGTTAAATATAAGTCAAGAAAAATAAGTAATCCTCTAATCCCTATCCAATTATTCAAAACATGATCAAAAATTTTTCAATTTTTGAGACAGATAATCCACTCATTGATAGAATGCTTGAAACCAATATCAGCAAGTTATGATGCCTCAAATTTTGAATATTTGCCTCCGCCCTTACCCTTGGGCGTGAATATGGGCAGGAAATGGCATTAGAAAATGCTGAAAAAAGATAAAAACACTGTTTTTGCTAAAAAGAATCCATTAAATTAGTCAAAATAGGCGTAAATACTAAAAATAATTTATTTTTGTAACTGAAAAAATTAGAAAAATCTTTTTCTAAAATATCTTAAACTTACAATAAATATGATTACCAAAGAAGAACTTAAAAATATTCTTATTGATACAGAAAGTTATCGTATTGAAAAAACAATTTCTATTGACAATATTGATAAATTTTCTCAGGCTATTTGTGCATTTTCAAATGATTTTCCTAAAAGCGACAAAAATGGATACTTAATTATAGGGGCGTATGATAATGGACAATTATCTGGCTTGAAAGTTAGTGATAAACTATTACTTCAAATAAGTAATATCCGCACAGATGGGAATATATTACCTCAACCTATAATGACAGTAGAAAAATTCAGTTTTGAACAGGGAGATATTTTGGTTGCAGAAGTGCAACCTTCGGAATTTCCACCAGTACGTTATAGAGGACGTGTTTGGATACGTATAGGACCACGTAAAAGTATTGCCTCTGAGGCTGAAGAAAAGATTTTAATAGAACGAAGACTTTCTAATATTCATACTTTTGATGCTATGCCTTGTTTGGGAACAACTATGGAAGATTTGAATATATCGTTTATAAAACGAGAGTTTTTACCTAAGGCTGTGGAAGAGGATGTGTTAATTGAAGATAAACGTTCAATAGAAGAACAATTAGCTTCTCTTGGATACTATGATTTACGTTATAGTTGTCCAACGAATGGTGCTATTATTCTTTTTGGTAAAAATCCTGAAAGATATTTACATGGTTCTTATGTTCAATATGTACGATTCAGGGGAAAAGATAGAGCAGGCGATATTATAAATGAATATAAATTTAATGGAAGCCTTTGCAATGAATTAGCGAAAATAGATACATTTATAGAAACAAGCATTTCGCAAAAACGCCCAATTCCAGTAAGTGTGTTAAGAGAGGAGACTGTTTCTAAATATCCATATTGGGCTACAAGAGAATTATTAATGAATGCTATAATGCATAGAGATTATCAAACTAATGCCCCTGTACAATTCTATGAATATGACGATAGGATTGAAATTCAAAATCCCGGTGGATTATATGGAAAAGTTAGTCCTGCCAACTTTCCAAATGTAAGTGACTATCGCAATCCTTTTATAGCTGAGGCTATGAAAATATTGGGTTATGTCAATCGTTTTAGTCGTGGCATTTATAGAGTACAAAAAGAATTAGATGAGAATGGTAATGGTAAAGCATCTTTTGATTTTTCGTTAATCACAGCGTTTAGAGTAATAGAGCAAGTTTCAAAAAAGTATTTTGAATCTGGTTTTGGAGCAAAAGATAATCAAAACTACCCAGAAACTACCCAGAAGACTACCCAGAAGACTACCCAGAAAAAAATATTGCAAATAATTAAAGAAAATCCCAATATTACTCGTAAAGAACTATCTATAATACTTGAAATAACTACCGATGGAGTTAAATATCATTTACAGAATATGGTTAATAAAGGTGTTATAAAACGAGAAGGTTCTGATAGAGCTGGTAAATGGGTGATACTATAAAAAGGACTTGCTTTTAAGTGATTATTATAATGGCTTAATAGTAATTAATTCTCTAAATAATATCCCTTTATTCAAAACATGATCAAAAATTTTTCAATTTTTGGAGTAGATAATCCTCTCATTGATAAAGAGCTTGAAACCATTATCAGCAAGTTATGATGCCTAAATTTGGCGTTCTTTTCCTCTTGCCTTACCATTGGGCGTGAATATGGCAAGGAAATGAAGTTTAAAAATGCTGAAAAAAGATAAAAACGCTGTGTTTTTTCTTTTTTGCTATACTTATTTATTATTTATATCATCAAAATCCAAAGGAAGTGCATTGTTAAATCTATCAAAATCTGATTCAAACAACCTATCTTGTATTATGCGATATTTTTCAAATTCCGTCTCTGCATGCAATTTGGCTTCTTCTGCTGATGCTCCTTTTTTATCAGAGAGTATAGGACGAGCGGTTATATCAAGAAATTTATCAATACGTTTTGCCCAATCTTTCATAGTCATAGGAATATGACGCTTTGCCATATCCTCTGCAACATCTAAAAAAGAATTGACAATACGTCCCATTGAGGCTAACTCATCCTTGTTAAGATAGTTTTTTGCTATACTAACATCAGTCTTTACTATTTTTCCTTTGGGTGCTTTCTCCCATGAAGTTAAACCCATATTGTCACGTTCTGCATTAGCTCTATCTATTATCAATTCTGCTGCTGTATGTCCATGTACTGCATAATGCATCTTGTTTTGTACTTTTTTAAAGAATAAATGAGTAGTTGGAGCATCACTATTATAATCTAAGCTGGTGGCATAAATATCTGTTAGTTTTTGATAGAAACGTCTTTCACTTAGGCGTATCTCTCTTATTTCAGCAAGTAGATGTTCAAAATAATCTATACCAATAAACGAACCATTTTCCATTCGTTTCTTGTCAATAACATATCCACGTATAGCAAATTGACGTAATATATATGTTGCCCATTGCCTAAACTGAGTTGCACGAACGGAATTCACTCTATAACCAACAGAAATTATTGCATCAAGGCTGTAAAATTCCGTAATTCTTTTAATTGTACGCTCACCCTCTTTTTGAACTATTTCCATTTTGGAAATAGTTGCTTCTTTTTTTAATTCTCCTTCTTTAAAAATATTATTTAAATGTTTATTAATTGCTGAAACTCCAACATCAAACAATATTGCCATAGCTTTTTGAGAACACCATATTGTTTCATCTTGGTACATCACCTGTATTCCATTTTCTTGACCTTCTAATAGGAATATTAAAAATTCTGCTGTACTATTTCGTATTTCAATATTTTTTGCCATAATTTTTTTAATAAGAATACTAATATATTTTATATTATTTACTCAACACGCTGAACAAATTTACTCAATAAATTTATTATGACAAAAAAGATTGAATATTTATACTAATTTTTATTATTCAATATCTGCTATTTTAATAACCTTTAAAAACTATTAATATTTATTATTCCTCTAATTACTATCCAATTATTCAAAACGTGATCAAAAATTTTTCAATTTTTGAAGGATATAATCCTCTCATAGATAAAGCGGTTGAAACCATTATCAGCAAGTTATGATGCCTCAAATTTTGAATATTTGCCTCCGCCCTTACCCTTGTGCGTGAATATGGGCAGGAAATGAAGTTTAAAAATGCTGAAAAAAGATAAAAACGCTGTATTTTTTGTTGTCTTTTGCTTAAAGCAGCGTTTTTGCTAAGATTTTTCTTGTATTTTTCAAGATTTTTCCCGCCGCTTTCCCTTGCGGAATTTCTTTCAAATTCTCACCAATCTTCCCTGAATCTTCCCCAAATTTTCCTAAGTCCTCTCCAAAATCTCTATGGCTTTTTATAATCTTCTCCAAATTCTCTCCAACCTCTATAAGATTTTTCTTGCAAATTCTCCTGCCCTTTCTTTCCATCTCTTTCAAATAACCTTTTTGAAAATTTGCTTTTTCTAAATTTAAAAAAAAAGAAACAAAACGAACTTTTAAGAGAGGCGGAAAAAACTCTAAAAAAGCGGAAACATTGAATTAGAATTTTAGAATAAAAATCAGAAAAAATGGGCATAAAATTCTCATAAAATGAAAAACTATTAGTTTTTTTGATGTGTAAAAAACATTTTTTTAAAAAAGGGATAAAAGTTGCTTATTATTTTATCAATCAAAGCTGAAGCAGTGAATAAATCTTAATGTGTGTTTAATTTTTTGTTAAAAAAGCGAAAAAAAATAAGAATTTATTTGGTAATA